>JAYVRQ010000366.1:0-19605 GCA_043776145.1 Chthoniobacteraceae bacterium | reverse complement strand
TGTTGCCGATGATGCCGAGGACGGTGCCTTTGTCGCCGAGGATTTGCAGGCGGCGTCCGCGCGCCGTCGCCGTGTCCGAGCCGCCCACGCGATCGAGGCGCAGCCAGCCTTCTTTCGAGATGTGTTTGACGATGAAGCCGATTTCATCGGCGTGCGCTTCGAGCATGACACGGCGCGGCTTTTTCGCCGAGCCGTCGATGGTCGCCCACGCGGAGCCGTACGCATCGCTCTCCACGCGATCGGCGAATTTTTTCACATACGCGGCCCACTTGCGCTGGCCGGCGATTTCAAAGCCCGTGGGGCTCGGCGTGTCGAGGAGGTCGAAGAGGAAGGTTTTGGCGTGTGGGTCCATGTGGGAAATGTGACGCGATGCGGCGGGATTGGGGAAGGCAGAACTGGTTTTGTTTGGCGAAATCCTCGCCAAGACCGCCCGCGGCACTGCATACTGCGCGCGCCCGATGAAAACGCACCCTTTCCTCGTCTTCCCCATCGCCATCCTCATCACGGCAAACGCCTTCGCCGCCGGACGTCCGAAACCGAAGCGGAACCCGCTTCTGCCACCCATCACGGTGCCGCTCGAACCCGCCGAGCCGCGGAAACTCTATACCACGAGCCTTGGCGGAAAAGACCTGCGCCTGCTCACGGACGCGCTCGAACTCGGACTCGCCCAAGTCTTCCTCGCGGGGCTGGCCCGCAGCCAGGCGCAGACGGAGCGGGTGAAAGCCCTCGCCGACCTGCTCTCGCAAACGCAGCGCGAGGAAAACAGCAAACTCTCCCGGCTCGCCTCCTTGAAAGATGTGACTTTCAACGCCAGCGAAGCCGCCGCGCAGGAGGCACTCGCGCAAAAATTCGCGAAACTTTCAGCGGAAAAATTCGACGGCGCGTGGGTCGAGGAAGTCGTGCGGCTCAACCTGCGCGCGGTGGCAAATTACAGCGAAGGGGCCGATTCCTCCGACCCGGACATCGCCGCCTTTGCGCAAAAAGCCCTGCCGCTCGCGAAGGAAAAACTCGCGCTCGTGACCGGCGGCGGTGAAGGAGCGAAGGCTCCCGCCTTCCGCACGCAAAGCTCGCAGCCCGAGCCGCGATAGTCGGCGGAACCGCGGAGTGTTATCGCGTTAGTTCCGGCTTTTTCCATGCCCGCCAATCCCCGCCAGCTTTGCATCCGCGCGCTCCTTGAGTGGGAGAAGGGGAAATCGTTCTCCGACGAAATCCTGCACACGCTGCTGGAAAAAGAGCGGCTCGCTCCGCTGGATCGCGCGTTTCTGATGGAGACGTTTTTCGGCGTGCTGCGAAATTTGACGGCGCTCGATTTTTTCATCGCGCAACTCCGCGACGGGGAAATCGACGACGAGACGCGCGAGGTCTTGCGGCTCGGGCTTTACCAAATCTTTCACATGCGGACGGCGGCGCACGCGGCGGTGAATGAGACGGTGAATCTCGGCGGACGCGCGCGGGGGCTGGTGAATGCGATCCTGCGCCGCGCGCTGCGCGAGCAGGCGGAATTGGAAGGGCGGCTCGCGCGGGCGGAGATGGCGGTGCGTACTTCGCACCCGGATTTTTTGCTGACGCGCTGGATCGCCGCCTTTGGCGAGGCGCAGACGGAGCAGCTTTGCGCGTGGGATAATTCGCCCGCCGAAGTCCACGTCCGCGCGAACGGGCTGCGGGCGAGCGTGGCCGACTTGCTGAAATCCGCGCGCGATGCTTCCGCATCGCCGCATCATCCGCGCGCGCTCAAAGTCGCTGCGCTCCCGCCGGAGTGGCTGGCGCGCGGGCTCTGTTACGTGCAAGATCCGAGCACGCTCATCGCCTGCGACCTGCTCGATCCGCAGCCGGGGGAATTCGTGCTCGATGCCTGCGCCGCGCCGGGCGGGAAGACGACGTATCTCGCGGAGCTGATGCGCAACACCGGGCGCATTTACGCGTGCGATCTCTACGAATCGCGCGTCGCGCGGCTGCGCGAAAATCTCTCGCGGCTCGGCATCACGAACACACAGACCTTCGTCCACGACACCATGCAGGCCGGCGCGCCGCTGGAGCCCGCGAGCTTCGACCGCATCCTCGTCGATGCGCCGTGCAGCAATACCGGCGTGCTGCGCCGCCGTGTGGATGTCCGCTGGCGGCTGACCGATGAGGATTTCATCCGAATGCCCGCGCAACAACTTGCGCTCGTGAAACGCGCCGCGTCGCTGCTCAAGCCCGGCGGCACGCTCGTCTATTCCACATGCAGTCTGGAGGCGGAGGAAAACGAGGGCGTGGTGGAAAAAGCGGTCGCCGCCGTGCCGTCGCTCCGCTTCCTCGATTCGCGCCGCACGCTGCCGTTCGCCGATGGCATCGACGGCGCGTTCGCCGCGAAGTTCACGCGGGAAGATTCGGATCGCCTCCACCACGGATGAAGCTCGCCGTCTTGAACCCAAAGGGCCGCGACCCGGAGCAGCACTTCCCCGACGGCGCGGGCGTGCCGGGCGAGGCGGAACATGCGCCCGTGAATTTTCATGCGTTCGCGGCCTGCACCGGCGGCGGTTTTTTTCGCGACGACCGCGCGATCCCGGCGGAGGTGAAATCGGTGCTGCTGCTGCTGCGGCAGGATTTGACGGCGAGCCGCCAGGCCCTGCTGGAACTGCGCCGCGCGGGGAAGACGGTCATCGTTTCCATGAAAGAAGCGGGCGCGTTCCAAATCGCGGCGCTGCTCGCGAAGCCCGCCAAACTCACGCTCTTCCGCGAAATCTGCCAGCGCGCGGACGCTGCGCTCGCGACCACGCCGGATGCCGCGCCGCTCTATTTGAATGCGGGCGCGCGCGGAGTGGAATTCCTCCCGACGCCCTATCCGGTCGAGGACGAACGCTGGGATTTTTCCACGCCGCTGGAGGAACGGCGCGGCATTTTCATCGGCACGCGCGAATTCGGTACGCCGTCGCGCAACCATCTCGCCGCGCTGCTCACGATCAAGCAGATGGCCGAGTCGATGATGGAGCCAGTGACGGTTTTTAATGGCGATGGCTGGCGCGGACGGCGTCTGCTCGCACGTCTCGGATTTTCCGAAGGGCAGTTGCGCATCGTGGAAAAGCGGCTGCCGTATCCGCGCTACCTGCGGCTGCTGGCAAAGCACAAACTCGTCTGGCAGCTCGACGCGAGCGCCGTGCCGGGACAGGTCGCGGGGGATGCGCTGCTCTGCCGCGTGCCGTGCGTGGGCGGCAATGGGACGACGGAACGCCTCGCGTTTCCCGACCTCTGCGGGCACGGACGCGGCACGGAGCAGCTCTTCGACATCGCGGCGCGGCTGCTCGAACATCCGCACGACTGCGCAGCGGTGATCGAGCGCGCCTTCGCACTCGCACGGGAGCGGCTGTCCTTTGCCGTCGTGGCGAAACAACTCGCGGAAATTTTTCAGCGCCACGGGAAATGAAACGGATCGCCTTCATCCTCCCGTGGCTCGCGCGCGGCGCGGCCTGTCTGCTGCTCGCGGGATTGTTCGTGCGCGCAACCGGCCTGCGCGACCGGCATCCGCTGCCGGGCGTGATTTTTTATGCGACACCGTGGCCGGTGATCGCGGGCCTTGCCTTCGGCCTCGCGTGCTACGCGCTCGGGCGACAGCGGCGCGCGCGGGCGCTGGCTCTCGCGCTGGTGCTCGCGGGGAGCGGCGCGATGTGGGTGCGGCAGAGTTTCGTCCGCACGCATCCCGCGCCGGGCGAGGTCGCGCTGCGGCTCGTGTACTGGAATGCGGCGCGGCCCGAGAAGCGCCGCGCGCAGTGCGTGAACTATCTGCAATCGCTCCGCGCGGACATCATTGCGGTCGGCGAAGCGAATGTATTCACGGACGATTTTCCGACGGAATGGCGCGACGCATTTCCCGGACGCTCGCTGCTCCAGCGGCGCGGGCTGGTGCTCGTCACGCCCGAGCCGCCGGTATCCGTGGAGTTCGGGCGGCTCGCGGATCGCGGCGATTACCTGCTCGCGCGCTGCCTCGTGAAAGAGCGCGCAATCACGCTGCTGCTCGTCGATTTGGAAACGCGGACCACGACCTCGAAAGCCGCACGGTTCGCGCGGCTCGGCGAAATCATCGCCGCGCATCGCGACGAGCCGCTCGTCGTCGTGGGCGACTTCAACACGCCGCGCGACTCGGTGCATTTCGATGCGTGGCAGCCCGATTTCCGCGAAGCCTTCGAGACCGCCGGACACGGCTTCGCCGAAACGTGGCCCTATCCTCTTCCGCTGCTGCGCATCGACCACTGCTGGCTCGGCCCACGCTGGCGGGCAGTGCATTGCGAACTCGGCGCATCGCTCCTCTCAGACCACCGCGCAATCATCGCCGACCTCGCGCCGTCGCCGTGAAACAGACATTGCGCGCCCGCGCGGATGGGTGACGATGCGCGCCATGCGCAACTCCCTTTTCGCGTTCTGCTCCCTCGTCCTCGCCGCCGCCGCGCGCGCCGATCTCTTTTCCTTCGTCGCCAAACCCGAGCCCGAAGCCACCTGGTCGGTCGCCAGCAAGACCGACTTGGGAACGTGCGAAGTCGTTTCCATCAAACTCAAATCGCAAGTCTGGGAAGGCATCGCGTGGGAGCACGATCTCGTGATTTTCCGCCCGAAGGATTCCGACATTCAGGACAAAATGTTTTTGCTCAACAGCGGCGGCAAGATGAAGCCCGACGGCCTGCCGTACGGCGTGATGCTGGCGACGATGATGAAGGCTCCCGTCGCCATCCTGCTCGGCATTCCAAATCAGCCGCTCTTCGACGGCAAGAACGAGGACGACCTGATCGCGGAAACTTTCGTGCGCTACCTCGACACAAAGGACGACGGCTGGCCGCTGCTTTTCCCAATGGTGAAGAGCCTCGTGAAAGCGATGGACGCCGTGCAGGAATTCAGCGCGAAGGAATGGCCGAAGCGGGTGGAAAAATTCGTCGTGGGCGGCGCGAGCAAGCGCGGGTGGACGACGTGGCTCACCGCCGCCGCCGACCCGCGCGTGATGGCGATCACGCCGATGGTCATCGACGTTTTGAAGATGCCCGAGCAGATGGCGCGTCAGGTCGAATGCTTCGGCGGGCCGAGCGAACAAATCCGGCCTTACACCGCTCGCGGTCTCGTGCCGATGCCCGACACGGCGGACGCGCACCGGCTCTGGCAATGGGTCGATCCGTGGACCTATCGCGAAAAATTCACGATGCCGAAACTCGTCGTGCTCGGAAACAACGACCGCTATTGGGCACCCGATGCGTTGAATCTTTATTGGGAGGGACTGCCCGGCCCGAAGTGGATCAGCTACACGCCGAATGCGGGGCACGATCTCACGAGCATCGATGCCAATGGGAAAAAGGGCGACCCGATGCGCGCCGTCCGCGCCACCGCCGCCTTTGCGCGCCATCAATTCACCGGACGCGCGATGCCGGAGCTGACTTGGAAACACGAGGACGCCGGCGAGCAACTCCGCCTCACCGTGACCGCGAATCCCGCGCCAAAGGAAATGCACGTCTGGCGCTGCAACGCCGCGACGAAGGATCTCCGCAATGCGCGCTGGGAGTCGCGCCTCATCGAGATGAAAGACGGTCCCACCGAGATTCTCGAAGCGCGTCCCGCAAGCGGCGCGGCCAGCTTCTACGCAGATTGCTCTTACGAAATCGACGGCCTGCCCTACACGCTCTGTACGCAACTGCGAATGGTGGAGGGGAAGTAGGGAATCCTTTTACTTCAGCAGCGTCTCTTTCCCGACCCGGTATTCGTTCAGCTTGTTGCGCAGCGTGCGGATGCTGATTTCCAGCTTCTCCGCAGTACGCGTGCGATTGCCGCCGTTCTGTTCGAGAGCGTGGAGAATGTGCTCGCGCTCGATTTCGGAGAGCGTCTTCACCGTGGCGGAATCGTCTCGAATCCGCGTCCCGATATTTCCGATGCGCGGCGAAAAATCACGCGCGGTGGAAATCGCGAGTCCAAGCGCATCGGCCTGAACGGGCGTTCCATCGTCCGTCAGAATCACGGCCCGCTCGATCGTGTTTTGCAGCTCGCGCACATTGCCGGGCCACGCATGTTCGCAGAGCGACTCGGAGGCCGCTTCGGTGAAGCCGGGGATGTGCATTCCGTGGCGGCGCGAGAATCGTTCGAGGAAATGCGCCGCGAGAACCGGGATGTCCTCCTGCCGGTCGCGCAGCGCGGGCACATGGATTGGAAAGACATTCAGCCGGTAGTACAAGTCCTCGCGAAATTCGCCGTTCGCGACGGCTTTGCGCAGGTCGCGATTCGTCGTGGCGAGCACGCGCACATCCACCTTGATCGTCTTCGATCCACCCACGCGCTCGAACTCCCGCTCCTGTAGCACACGCAGCAGCTTCGCCTGGAGCCGCGGTGAAATCTCGCTGATTTCATCCAGCAGCAGCGTGCCGCCGCCCGCCAGTTCGAAGCGCCCCTCGCGCCGCTCGCTGGCTCCGGTGAACGCGCCCTTCTCGTGCCCGAAAAATTCGCTCTCGATCAGGGTGTCGGAAACCGCCGCGCAATTCACCTTGATGTAAGGCAACTGCGACCGCGCGCTGGCATGGAAAATTTCGTGCGCCACGAGTTCCTTGCCCGTGCCGTTCTCGCCTTGAATGAGCACCGTGGCTTCCGTCGGCGCGACTTTGCGCAGCATCGTCCGCAACCCAACGATGGCCGGGCTATTGCCGATGAGATCACTGGCATCGCTCACCTGCGCGGCAAGGTATTCGTTGACTTGCAGCACCTGGCGATAGGACTCGGCTTTCTTAACTAATAATTCCACCTGACTAAGCGAGTAAGGCTTGATGAGGTAGTCAAAAGCGCCGCCTCTCATGCAAGCCACCGCCGTCTCGATCGTGCCGAAGCCGCTCATTACCACAGTTAGTGGGTGCTGCGGAGTATTGGCGATGCGTTCGAGAAGATCGGTGCCTTCGCCATCCGGCAGGCGCACATCAAGAAAGAGCAGATCGAAGCTGTCGCGCTTCAACAGCTTCTCCGCCTCGCGCAATGTACCGACGGTCGCGATGCCATACCGCTTCGGACGCAGCAGTTCCTCAAAGCTCTTGCGAATCATCGGCTCGTCATCGACGACGAGTATTTTTTCAATCGCCATATTAGGTGGCAGCGGTCTGTCCGTAAGCGCGCTGCAACTGCGACGCGACGGGCTTGGGCGACGGGGCGACGGGGCGACGCATCATCGTGCATTTGAGGAGAAGTTGTTCGTTCTCCCGATCGAGCAGCAGCGCCTTGAGAATTGTCTGCTGCGCCTTCTGCGCGCAGGTGCGTATTTCGGCTGTGGTCGGGAGCGCCTCCGCCAGCGCCGCGCGGATTCTTTCCAGTGAAAAGGAAAGCGTGCCGAGCAGGGAACCCTTGCGGCTGAGCAGCGCGTCGGCGGGAGGGCGTCCGACGCTGCGAAGGTGCCGGTTTTCCTCGATCATCAGATCGTAGATTTCTTCGCAAAGGGTGGTGTGGGTGTTGAGGGATTCGGGCAGGTTCATGGGAAAGTCAGGGTCGCGCCGCGGCGGGCAGGGTCTGCGGTTCGCCGAGCAAGTGTTGGAGTTGCGTTTCCGCCGTGTATTGCCAGGCGAGCTGCTCCCCGCGCCACTGCGCCATTTGCAAAAGACTAGTTAGACTTTCAGACAGCTTCCCGCCTTCGGGCACCGCCTTCTTCGACTGGTCGATGATGTATTTGTAAGCCTCCGCCGCGCGGCTCACGAGGCGCAGCCTTTCAAAGCACAGACCCATTTGATAGATCACCGGCCATTGCCATTCCGGCTGCTCTTCCAACTTGGCCAGGGTTTGATAGATCGTCAGCGCGCTCAGGAAGTCGCCCCGCTTGTAAAACTCGTTGGCAAATTCGTTGCCCGTTTTTTTCTGCCAGTAAGCCCAGCGATCGGGAGCCTTTTCCTTGTGCAGCTTTTCCGCGCGCAGCAGCGCGAGTACTGCGTCGAAAGCCTCTTTTTTCCGACCGATGGCACGCAGCGCCGAAGCCTGGATGAACCGGCCTTCCGGCACGGAGGCATCGTCGGGAAAATCCGCGAGAAACTTCCCCGCCGCCACAACCGCGCCCGCCGAATCATCGAGAAGAAACTGACAGTGGAGCGACTTGAACTGCACGCGCGCGCGCTGCTCATCCGATAGTTCGCTTCTGGCTAGAAGCTGGAAAAATTTGCCCGCCTGCTTGTAGTCCGCAGTCAGGAGATAGGTCTCGGCGATTTCCATCTGCGCGCGCTGCGAGAGATCGCGGTAAGCCGCGACTTCACGTTCGTTGATCTTCAGCGCCGTGTTCAGGACGCTGTAAAAGCGCGAGACCGCGCGACCATAGGCACCGGTCTCGCGATAGAGCAGTCCCGCTTTGAAATAAAAATCCGGCAGGTCAGGATCGTGCGGAAATAGCTCGATCATCTTTTCGTAAATCGTGATCGCCTTCGTCGTTTGCCGGTTCTTTTCGTAACTGTCGGCAATCTCACGAAGCGCCCCTTTTTTATCGGACTCGGGACATGGCAGCGTCACCAGCAGACGGAGAAAGTGATCCGCGAGCGGCCATTTTTCCTGATCCGCCGCTTCCTTCGCGAGCTTCGCATAGCCGGCGATCTCAGTCTTGAAGGATGCTTCTTCCGCCGTCGGTGGATGGCCTGGAATGTGGATGTCCTCCTCCTTGGATTCCTCCGCGGCCAAGGCGCACGACAGCATGGCCATCGCTGCCAGTGCGGCGAACGGCTTACTTCTGCTGGGATGTAGCCTTGCTCTTGGGCAGTTCATCGGGCGTCACGGGCTGAAAGATGGGATCGAAAAGATAAGCGCGGCGCACGGGCCGGCCCTCGGTGTTCTTGAAAAAATCGAGCACTTCATCCGGCACTTTCGAGAAGTCGGGCGGCTCGTGTTTTTTGGGCGTCTCGACCGATGTTTCGGGTGCCAGAGCGGGTTCGGGCTTCGATTCGGCGGATGGCTTTGCGCCGGGAGCGGATGGCTCGGTGGTTGACTCGTTTTTCGCGATAACCGGCGGCGCGGGTGGACGGCGGGCTTCACACGAAGGCCCGGCACTCGCAAACCGCATCGGCAGCGGCCCGCGTCCGGTGAGATAGGATTCGGGCTTGAAGACGAATGGGTAGGCCACGGATTCCTTAAACTGCTTTCGCGGCAAAACCGGATCGCCAGCGTGGACCAGTCCGCCCAAAGCGAGCGAAAGCAGGAAAGTGAAAGCTAAATCATGGCGCATCCAGACATGACTTAGCAGCTTCCTTACCAACCATGGCCCGCCGATGCTCCGATTCTAAAAAATGACAGCGCCACCGGACGTTTCATCCGATGGCGCTGTGTCTGTGCCTGATGGCGATTTCGATTATTGCAGGAGCCGCAGGGCGGATTGCGTGGCGGAATTCGCCTGCGCGAGCATGGCCGTGCTGGCTTGCACGAGGATGCTGTTGCGCGCGAGCTTCGTGGATTCATTCGCCACGTCCACGTCCACGATGCGGCTGTTGGCTGCTTCGAGGTTCGTGCGGTTCGTGGTCAGCATCTCCGCGGAGAACGCGAGGCGGCTGGATTCCGCGCCGTTCTGCGCGCGGGAGGTGGCCACGTTGGTGATCGCCGTGTTGACCTGCGCGGTCGAGATGGCGGCGAGGTTCGCGGCTCCCGTGATCGTGGTGACGTTGGTCGCCAAATCCGCCTTGGTGATGTTCAGCGTCTGCGCGCCGTCTTCCGAGGTGGGCACGCTCAGGGTGCTGCCGCCGAAGAGTGTCACGCCGTTGAAAGTATTGTTTGAAAGATTGCTCAGTTCCGCCTTCAACGCCGTGAATTCGGTGTCGTAATTGGCCACGTCCGTGGCGCTCTTCGTCACATCGGTCGAGAGCGTTTTTAGTTCCGAGATGCGTTCGAGCACCTTGCCCGCGGTTTTCAATCCGCCGTCCTGCGTTTGCAGGAAAGAGGCGGCGTTGGCGACGTTGGTGCTGGTCGCATCGGTCCGGCGGATCGCCGCCTCCATGCGCATCGAGACCGCGAGTCCACCCGCATCATCGGATGACGCGGTGATTTTCGATCCGCTCGAAAGCCTGGCGAGGCTTTTTTGCAGCATCGAGTTATTGTTGCTGAGGTTCACCGACGCGGCGGTCGCGGCGGTATTGGTGTTAATGACTAGACTCATATTACTGGTTCCTTTCTTGGAATTGTTGAACTGCGACTTCCGTGTCGCGGCGAGCCATTTTGAATTCGGTGTCTGACCTCACCGATCGGTGCATTCGCATCGACAATATGGGTATCGGCGGGAATCCGCGGGGCTTTAGCGTTTTCGGCGAAAATGTTTTTGCCGTGTTTGTAGATGGCGCAAGGCATTGGATTCCGGGGAGCGCGCGCGTCTCGCGTGCTGGTTGAGGCGTCCCGCCTCAACGAACTTCCAGGATGTGTCGATGCAGGTCCGGTGAACGAAATCCGAGACGATGCGTTTGGAAAGTTCGCGAAGGCGGGACGCCTTCGCCAGCACGCGAGACGCGCGCGCTCCCCGGAACATCCCGCGCCGCGCCATCTCGACGAAAAAAAACGAAAGCGCCCCCGGATGCGAATCCGGGGACGCTTCGTTTGAACTGGCGGGAGTTCCGCTTATTGCAGGAGCCGCAGGGCGGACTGCGTGGCGGCGTTCGCCTGCGCGAGCATGGCCGAGCTGGCCTGCACGAGGATGCTGTTGCGCGCGAGTTTCGTGGACTCACTCGCCACATCCACGTCCGCGATGCGGCTGTTGGCCGCTTCGAGGTTCGTGCGGTTCGTGGTCAGCATGTCGGCGGAGAAGCCGAGGCGGCTGACTTCCGCGCCGTTCTGCGCGCGGGAGGTGGCCACGCTCGTGGTCGCCGTGGTGATCTGCGCAGTCGTGAGCGCCGCGAGGTCCGCGGCAGCCGTGATCGTGGTGACGTTGGTCGCCAAGTCCGCCTTCGTGATGTTCAGCGACTGCACGCCGTCTTCCGACGTGCCGACCGACAGCGTGCCGCCGCCGAACATCGCCACGCCGTTGAACGAGCCGGTGGCCAGGCTGGTCAACTGCGCCTTCAACGCCGTGAACTCGGTGTCGTAGTTGGCGACATCGGTGGCGCTCTTCGTCACATCGGTCGAGAGCGTTTTCAGCTCCGAGATGCGCTCGAGCACTTTGCCCGAGGTCTTCAAGCCGCCATCCTGCGTTTGCAGGAAGGAGACGGCATTGGCGACGTTGGTGCTCGCGGCGTCGGTGCGGCGGAGAGCCGCTTCCATCCGCATCGAGACGGCGAGACCACCCGCGTCATCGGATGACGAGGTGATTTTCGAGCCGCTCGAAAGCCTGGCCAGGCTCTTTTGCAGCATCGAGTTGTTGTTGTTGAGGTTCACCGACGCGGCGGACGCGGCGACGTTTGTGTTAATGACTAGAGGCATATCTTTGCTTCCTTTCTTGGATTGACTGAATTGCGATTTCCGCATCGCGGCGGGCCATTTTAGATTCGGTGTCTGACCTCACCGATCGGCACACAAGCGCCGACAAGTTTTGATTCGGCGGGAAGTCGCGCAGCTTTAGCCCTTTCGGTGAAAATCTTGCGGGTGAGCACGCGAACTGTTCTTGGAGACAGTCAGCCATGCCTGCTTCGCCACTCTTCATCGCCCGCCGCGCCGCTCTGGCGCTGCGTTGCGCGGCCATCGCAGGGCTGCTTTTCGATTCGGTGCGGGCTGACGATCGCGAGCTGCGTCCGCCGTTCGGGCTCGCCTGGAATGTCCGCTCGCTTGATTTGGAAATGGCGCTGGTCGGCGCGAATGGGCAGATCGTCACCCGCAAAAAAGAAGCGGGCGATGGGGAGACCTGGTTTGTGGAAGGCTTGCCGCAACTGGCGCTTCAGCGGGCGAAATTTCAACTGCGCAAAGACAAGCTGGCCGGGGTGGAACTCGAGTACGGCAAGGCCGACTGGACCGCCGCGAACTACGATGGCTTTATGAAAAGCGTCCGTCAGCACCTTGAGGAAAAGCACGGGCCCGGCGCGCAGGTCGCGCGCAAAAAAGATTCCGACCACGGTGTCCTGCAAACGATGGTCGGCTACCGCTGGAATGTCGGCGGCGGCTCGATCGAACTCGTCTATTTCGCCGCGCAGAGTCCCGCGAATTTATTTCGCACCGTGAGCCTGCACTACGCTGCCGAAGAACCCGCCGAGCCTTCGCCTTGATTCGCTACGCGAGGAGTTCGCGACGCAGCAGGTCGAGCGCGGTTTGCACGGTCAGGTTTTTGAAAGTCTCGCGATCGGTCGCAAAGCGGTAGCGATGCACCTGCGTTTCGCCGGACTTCACGGCGAGTGCGATGAAGACTGTTCCCACCGGCTTTGCATCCGTCCCGCCGTCCGGCCCGGCGACGCCCGTGGTCGCCAGCGCGAAGTCCACTCCCGCCCGCTGCCGCGCGCCCGCTGCCATCGCCGCGGCAACTTCACAGCTGACTGCGCCGTGCGCCGCGATGAGTTGCGCATCCAGGCCGAGCGCGCGCACTTTCGCCTCGTTGGCGTAGGTGACGAAACCCTCCATGAAAACGGCGGACGCACCGGGCACATTGGTCAGCCGGTTCGCCAGCAGACCGCCGGTGCAGGATTCCGCGGTTGCGACCGTCGCGCCGCATTCGGTGAGCAGATCGACGACGACTTTCTCGATCGAGCGATCGTCCTGCGACACGATGCAATCGCCGAGCCGCTCGCGGATGATCGCCTCCGCGCGATCGAGCAACTCCGGCGCGCCGATCGTGCGCACATCGACCTCGCCGGGCCGCGCGCAGTAGCCGAGTTCCACGCCGAGCGCGATGATGTCCGCACCGACGCGCTCCTCGACGAGCGACTCGCCGAGCCCGCCGATGCGATACATCCGCATCACAAACGACGACGGTGGCGCGAGCCTTTGGAGAATCGGCAGCACCTTTTCACGGAACATCGGATGCAACTCGCGCGGCGGTCCCGGCAGCAGAAAAAGATGCGGCGAACCCAGCGGCATCGCTGGCAGATACAAGCCGGGCGCGGTGCCAAAATCATTCGCGAGCACAGTCGCCTCGCGTGGTCGCTGCGCTTGCAGGCTCACGCGCGGGCTCATCTTCATCTCGCGCCGCGCAAACCGCGCCGCGATGGCCTGCATGATTTCCGCGTCGTGCTCCAGCTTCAGCCCGAGCAGTTCGGCCACGACATCGCGTGTGATGTCATCGGTCGTCGGCCCGAGCCCGCCGGTGATGAGCACCACATCCGCGCGCCCGAACGTCTCCTGCAACGCCGCGCGAATCGCCGGCCCGTCCGGCACCGTCACCTGCCGCTCGATGCGCAGCCCGAGCGGAAACAACGCCTCGGCAAGAAACTTCAAGTGCGTGTTCACGACATGGCCAAGGAGCAACTCGGTGCCGGTGTTGAGGACTTCGACGATCATAAAAAAGTCACCGCCATTTCAAAAGACACGCCGACCCGCGCGAAGCGCCCCAAAAAATTTGTCATTTCGACCGGAGCGCAGGCGGGCCAGCGGGCAGAGCGTAGTGGAGAAACCTCTAACTTTCCCCCGTTGTTGCGCGTGAACACGTTCGCGTGCCGCCTTCGCCCGCACGAAGAAAAGTGAGAGGTTTCTCCACTGCGCTCCGGTCGAAATGACAAGTTTTGGCTCCGGCCTCCGGCCCGTGCTCATTCCCCGCGCAGCCGCGCTTCCCAACCCGCGATTTTTTCCGCCAGCGCCGGGTCGGTGCTCGTCGCGATGTAACGCAGATTCGTGAGCATTCGCCCGAGCATCTGCCGTGGCGTCGTGGGCTCGAGATGCAGTTGCGTGAGCACGAGATTTTGCTGCGCGAGCAGCGCCACGCATTCCTCGATGTTCACGCGCCGTCCGTTGTGAAAGGGATCGAAAATCACATCGCCGTGGCGCACGAGGAAATGGCCCGGCAGGCCCACGCCGTCGATCGCGATGCCCGCGCGGCGACCGACGAGGATGTAGATGAGTGCGAGCGAAATCGGGATGCCGAGCCGCGTGTCGATGACGCTGGACAGGAGAGAGTTTTCGTAGCGGTAATATTCGTCCTCGTTCCCGCGCAGGCGCAGGTGACGCCCGAGGAATTGCGTGAGCGCCGTCACGCGGGAGAGCCGGCTCGGGCCGGCGGCGGAGAGCCGCGTGAGCGCCTCGCTGCCCCACGCATCGAGGAGCGCCTGCTGTTCGGAAAAATCCTGTCCCGGCAGAAAGGCGTGCGCGAGTTCCCACGCCGCCGTCTCGATGTCGCCGTGCTCGCCAAAGCGCGCACAGTGTTCGCCGAACACATCGCCCGCCTGGCGCTCCTCGATTACGCGAATGATCTCGCGCAGTTGCTTCGCCGCGCGCTCGGAATCCGCGCAGGCCAGCAGGTCGCGCAGGCCGTCGAGTTCCTCATCGCCGCGCCCGGTCAGTTGTTCCTTCACGAGCGCGACCGTCACCGGATCGTCATCCCCGAGAAGTTGCAGCACCGCGCGGCGTTGAAGAAGTGCCAGCATGGATCAGCCGGGTTCGTTTCTCACTTCCACCACATCGCCGGGCTCGCAGCCGAACGTAAATTGAATGGGCCGGCAACACACCGTGCAGTCCTCGATCGTCGTGTAATCGCCCTGCGAAGTATCGACGTTGATCGTCCACGTCTCGCCGCAGTGCGGGCACTCGACCTCGGTTTCAATGAGCAGGTTCATGTTCCGCCAGCGCAAGGCGCGGTGCGTCGCTCCAGAGATCTTCGAGCGAATAAAAGTCGCGTTTTTCCTGATGAAAAATATGCACGATCACATCCGAATAATCCGCGACGACCCACTGGCTCAGCGGGAAGCCGTCGATGCGCGTCGGGCGGACGTTGTGCTCCTGGCGCAGCCGGTCTTCGAGTTCGCTGACGAGCGCCTTCAGATGCGGCTCCGAGTTCCCCGAGCAGATCAGGAAAAAATCGGTGAAGCTGGCGATGCCGCGCATGTCGAGTGCGACGATGTTCTCCGCTTTTTTGTCGGCGAGAATTTCGGCGCAGAGTTGGACGAGATGTTCTGAGGTGATTGGGTTACTCCTTGTAAAGTCGCCGCTGCTCGATGATCTCGCGCACCGGCTCGGGGACCAGATAGCGGATGGAATCGCCTTGCGCAACCCGCGAGCGGATTTCCGTCGCGGAAATATCCACGCGGCGCACGATGGTCGGGAAATCGTGGGGCGCATCGTGCTCGCCACGCCCGAAGACGACGAACTGCACCGCGCGCCGCAGCTCCTCGTAGGAATGCCAGGTGGGGAGCTTCGCCACGTTGTCGTGCCCGATGAGGTAAAAAAAATCCGCTTCCGGCCAGCGCACGCGCAGCTCGCGCACGGTCTCGATCGCAAAACTCGGCCCCGCACGGTGCAGATCGCAATCCTCGCACGCAAAGCCCGGCTCGCCTGCGACCGCCGCCGCGACCATCTCGCGCCGCGCTTCGCCGGGAGTCGGCGCGGACGCGAGCTTGTGCGGCGAGAGGGCCGCCGGGATGAAGAGCACGCGATCCAGCCCGAGCTGCTCGCGCGCCTCGCGAGCGAGGATGAGGTGCCCGTGGTGGATGGGATCGAAGCTGCCGCCGTAAAGACCAATTTTCATGCGCCGCCTAAAATGCACACCGCGCGGCGCATGACCAATAGTGAAAGAGGCACAGCCCTCGCGCGGCGGAATTTCTCTTCCCTTCGCGGCAAAACCACTTAGAAGCCTCCCGCAATGCTTCCTTCCGAGACAACGGAAACCAGTCCCCTGGGCGGAGTCTATCGCGCCATCCCACTTTATCGGCGGGATAAAACGACCCCGCTGCGGTTGTGCGTCGTCGTGCAGGATAATGCCGAGGCCGTTGGCGGTCCATTCGTGCTGCTGCGCGATCTGGCGGATGCCTCGGTCTATCTCGGCTGCATCATCGACGCGGGGCTGACCGTGCGGGAGTGGATCGAAATCTGGGTGCAGAACCTGGAGAATTTCGGCAACAGCTTCCCCGCCTACCGGCAGTCCGCCACGAATGCCGTGCTTGATGAACGCTGGAGCACGCGCGCCGAGGCCTTTCGCGAAATCGAGCCGGAATCCTTCGTCGTCACCGGCTGGGAATCCGCGCATCCGAACCCGATCTTTTTCGACCTGAATCTGAACGCGATGGTCAGCCCGGCGGACAAGGCGACGAAGGAAGCGTGGGAGCTATGCACTGACCGTTTCATCCTGCGCAGCAAGGGGCTGCCCGACTACAGCACTTCGCTCGCAAGGTATCTCTATCTACCCAAGTCCGACACCGCGCGCTTCATCCCCGTCACGACGGGAGCGCCGGAAAATGAGGGGACGCAACCGCTGGCCGAGGCGCTGGGAAATCTGCTGCCTCTCAACCCAAGCGGCGGATTGATGATGGTCCGCACCTTCTCACCGATCGGTTATGAAGACTGGATCGGACTACTCTCCGGCAAGGCATGGAGTGGCGTCGAGCATGGCAAGAAAGCCATCAAGCCCACTGGCATCTATCGCACCCTTCAGGATGCCAATGCCATCCAGCAGGGCGGCGGGCATTTGTTTATGGGGAACCAGGGACGCGCGGGGAGGATCGCGGAGGGCTTCCATCTTCGGCTGCACCTGCTCGCATCTGCGCTGCGCCTGGTCCGCGCGCATGTGCAGGCGCACAAGCTACCCTTTCTCAATCTCAGCCCCGCCAGCTTCCGCCTTCGCCTTTCCGACTCCGATTCCGCGCTGCCTTACCTTTGGAACTTCAAGGTATCGCTCGTCGTCCCCGGCGAAGCGGCGGCGCTCGAGATAGCCACCACCGACGCGCGTTACTTTATCCCCGCGCGCTTTGGCGAGACTTCCATCTATCGCCCGGCCACTCTTAGCCTGCCCATCGACAGCCGGGGCGGCGTCCGCATTCGGAAAGTCATCGTGAGCAGTGGGTCGGATGTCTCGATCGAAGGAACGCTCTCGACGCAGGAAAGGTTTTCCATCGGAGGGAGCGACCTGCTCTGGCTGCGTCTCACGCTACCCTCGGGCCGCGTCGATCTTTACGCGAACCTCGATGCCAATGAAACCGCGGTCCCCGGCGAAGTGCGTTTCCGCAGCGTGCCGCAGCGACTCAATGAGGCGACGGTCTTTGCCTTGCGCCAGGCGGAAGGTGTCCAGTTCCCCGCCGTCCCCTTTCAAACACTGCCACTACTGAGCACGCCTTGCGATCTCTACGCGATGGGTGTGCTGGCCTTGCGCACCTTGCTCGTGGATGAGGAAGTATCGCTACCCATCGCACTGGATGAAATGTTCAGCCTCGCCCGGCAGGTCGCGGCGGAGCCCGACACGCCACCGGGCCAGCGCGTCGCCGCGATCATGGCGGCGGATGCCGGCCGCGCGCGCCTGCTTGGCCCGCACCGGCTCTCGCAGGAAGAGATCGCACCCGACGAAGCCGCGCGCATTTTTCCCGCCGAACTCTGGTGGGACACCCTCGCGCTCATCCTCCGCTTCTTCCCCGGACTCGGCCCCGACAGCCTTTGCCGCGACTACGGCGACGCGCCCCCGCTCGCGCTGGAAAGCATCTTCGACGAGCCGCTCGCGGAGTTGGAAAAACTCATCATGCGCTCCCGCAGCCTCGTGGTCATCGACTGGAACGCCAACCGCGAGGTCGGCTCCGTCATCCGCCAAATCCTCAACCGCCACGGCGGATGAAACCGCCCGCAAAATGAGCATTGAACGCCTTCCCCAACCGATGATAGCAATCACGCCATGAGGTCCGACTCACCATTCATCCAGTCGGGTCTGACATTGCTGAGCGAACTCAACGATGCGGACTTGGAATGGTTTCTCTCCGCGGGAAAACGGGAGAAGGTTCCCGCGAATGCCGTGGTCGTCGGCGAAGGCACGCAGGTTCATTCGCTCTATCTCGTGATGCAGGGCTTGCTCAGTGTCTATCTCGCCTCGCGCGGCAGCCATCTGCTAGCCACCCTCGGCGCCGGGCAGATTTTCGGCGAAATGTCCTACCTCGAAGACCGCCCGGCTTCCGCGACAGTTAGGACGCTGGAAGAATCCGAACTCATCACCATCTCCCGCGCCGACCTTGACGCGCGGCTGCAAAGCCACCCTGATTTTTGCGGGCGCTTTTACAAGACACTCGCCAAGGTAACATCGCGGAGGCTGCGGGAGATGGTGGGTTCCGTGGGGCGTTTGCTCGAAGACCAGCCGCCCGACGATCCGAAGATTCTCGAACGCTGGAATGCCATCGCCGACAAGACCCAGCGCTTCAAACAACTGCTCGTCCGCATCGACAAGGAGCCCGTCCGGGAGGCGGAACTGGCGTGCCGGGAACTGCCGGAAGCCTTCCGCGAGTTCTGCGCCTTCAATGACACTGCCATCGGCGACGACTCGCCGGAGACCATCGACTCGCGCGACGAAATCGGCGCGCGCATCCAGCGCGAACTGCTGCCCTACCTGCTCAAGTCCCGCACCGTGGAGCGGCTCTACTCCAAGCCTCGCGGCTACGCGGGCGATTTCCGCACGACCGAGTTTATGTATGCGCGCGAAGGCGGTGGCGCGGAGGAATCCGGGCGCATTTTCGACGGCAATTTTCTCGACCTCCCACCCGTCGCCGCCATCCGCAACCGGCGCGATTTGATTACCGAAGAGATTCGGCAATGCGCCGCCGGGGCGAAAGTCGCCGCGCTGTGCAGCGGGCCCTGCGATGAAATCTTCGCCGCCAGCGGGGGAAGCCGCGGGCGCGCGGAAATCCAGGCCACCGTCATCGACTTCGATGCGCAGGCGCTCGCCGTCGTCGCGGAAAAGGCGGACAAGCTCCACCTCGCCGAGACCGTCGCCCTGCAAAACACCAACCTCTTCAACCTCGCGATCGGCCGCCCCTCCGGCAAACTTCCGCCACAGGACTTGGTGTATAGCATCAACCTCCCCGACCATTTCGACGACAACCTGCTCATTAAGTTCCTCAACTATATGCACCGGACCCTAAAACCCGGCGGCAAGGCCATCCTCACTTCCTTCCACGCCGGCAACCCTTACCGCGCCTTCATGGACTATATCGTGGACTGGAAAGTCACCCATCGCACCGAGGAAGAGTTAATCGAAGTATTCAACCAGTCCGACTTCCGCAAACCCTGCACCCACATCCGCTTTGAAAAGGAAGGCATTATCTTCCTCGCGGAATGCCGCAAGTCCTAACACCCACCGAACCTTCCCATGCCTCAGAATACTCTCAACTTCCAGGAACTCCCCGCGCTCCGCAAGAAGACCGAAGCCATCTCGCAATACCTCCAGCAACGCCTCACCGGCTACCTCGACACCCTCAAGCCCCTGCTCGCACCCGAGCGTTTCTTTGGAAAATACGCCGGGGGCCGCGCCGACATCGCCTCCGGGGACAAAGTGCTCGCGCAGGTCGAGCAGGCTTACAAAGACCTGGCCGGAAAGCCCCTCGACCTCCCGCGTGAATTCGAGCCCGAGTGGCTGCTCGCCTCCGGCACCCGCATCGAGTTGCATCGCCACGAATACATTCACACCGCCGCCGCCGCCGAGGCCACCAAGGCCATCCGCATCACCTCGCCCGTGCGCTGGATGATGACCTGCGGCACCGCCGCGACCCCCTTCCAAGTCATCCAGGCCATCGCCGGAAAGGAGCACGTCCCCCGCGAAGCCCTGCGCCAGTTCGCCGTGAACTCGCTCGTCATGCAAAT
>JAYVRQ010000365.1:0-5217 GCA_043776145.1 Chthoniobacteraceae bacterium | reverse complement strand
CGATGGACGGAACTCCGCTGGCGGTTCGTTTTTTCAATGGGCTGAGCATCGCACATTCAGCCAGTTTTCAAGAACTTTCCAACTTGATGTGGCTGTGGAAAACCCCGCAAGAATCGTCCGTCCCCGTAGTGTCTATGTCGCTAGAAGATGCCGGGAGCAAGATGCTCTTCAATCGCGATCTGCCTGCAAATGGAGTCATTATATTAGATCAACCGCTCCTCCTCCCTGAACCCTCTTCAAGTGCGCTGTTGGGTGTAACATTGGTCGCCCTGATAGCCAGACGTCGAACTCGGAAATAATCGGCCAGTCTGAGGCGTCGTTTTTTCGAAGACGGTGAAAGGGGAAAAGGAGATTTTTTAGCCCTCGTAACCAAGTTCCACTTGGGCACGCACGGTTCCCCGAAGCTGGGCTTCGTTCCCAAATCGTTTCGCGCCGTCGAAGTGAAACTTCGCCAACAGGGCATTCCCAAGTGGAACTTGGGAACGAGTCTGAAAAAGTCTTTTCAACCATCTCCCCGACTGGGCGCACTGGCTCGTCACGCAGGCCGGCACCGATCCGCTCAAGCTCGGCATCGGCGACCGGATCATGGCGCTGCTCCCGAATTTTTTTGCAGTTCGGCTACATGCCAGCGCCCGCCGATGTGAAAAGCCAGGCCGTGCCGGATTGGGTCGTCGTCACCTGCGCGCTCACGATGGCCGCGGGCACCGCCGCCGGCGGATGGCGCATCATCCGCACGCTCGGTCACAAAATGGTGAAGCTGCAACCCGTCCACGGCTTCGCCGCCGAGACCACCGCCGCGACCGTGCTCGCGTTCGCCGGCTCGATGGGAATGCCCGTCTCCACGACCCACGCGATCACGACGACAATCATGGGCGTCGGTTGCGCCAAGCGTTTCAGCGCCATCAAATTGAACCTCGTCGAGCGAATCCTTTGGGCGTGGGTTCTCACCATCCCCGCGACCTCCGCCGTCGCCTTCGGAGTCGTGTGGGCGTGCAACGCAGTGGGTCTGCTGACGTTCGCGACGAAGTGATTCAGAGCGACGGAGCGAGGCGGTAGAAGGCGTGCGCCAGCGGGGCGGCGGCGGGGTCGATGAATTCCAGCGCCGTCGCAGTGCCGCCCGCCGCGCCGATGATCTGCCAGTTCGCAGGGAGCAACTCGGAGCTTCGTTCCACGAGATAGCCGTGGCCGAAAATGCCGCTCCATCGCAAATGCAGCCCGCTGCCATCGCGCAGCGTCGGATGAAAATCCTTCGGCAACTGCGGCAGCGCGACGCTGCCCACTTTGAAGACGTATCCGCTGTCGTTGCTCACGCAGTAAAGGTCGCCGTTCGGCGCGATCGTCACCGCGCGCGCCTGCGAGTAATACTCAATGGCCGTAAGCGGTGGGTGCAGTCCGTTCGAGAGATTGTAAATGTCCCCCGATTTTCTCCCGCGGATGTAGCGGTGAATCGCTCCCGCCGTGTCCACGTACCACACGTTCGCGCCGTTCGCGCCCTTGTGCGCGCAGAGGAAATACGCGCCGTTCGGCAGGAAGGCGATCCCGCGCGGCTGCTCGATGAAACTGTTGATTGCGAGCTGGCCTTCGCTGGCGAGTGGCTGCGACCCATTCCCCGTGATCCGCGTGCGCGCTTCCGGTCCGTCGATGCGGAAAAGCCCCTGCGCCACGAACGTCGTGTCCTCCTCCGCGCGATCGGTCACGTAGAGTTTTCCATCCACGGGATTTACCGCGAGGTTCCCCGGATTCCGAAAGCCCATCGCCTTGCTGCACAAGACCTCGATCCCTCCCGCCGGCGTCCACTTTTTCACCGTCGCCCCATCCGCGATGATGCTTGGCGCGACCGGCGCGAACTCATTCGTGTAATAAATCAAATGTTCATCCGGGCTCACCCACAGCCCGCGTCCCGACGGATACCAGTCGTAGCCCGTGCCGAAAGTCTGGCCGGGTTCGGTGACGGGATTGGTCACGATGGTCGTCATCATCCCATCCGTCCCCACGCGGCGGATGCGGCGATTTCCCGGATCGAGGAGAAAGACGGTGCCGTCCGGGAAAACGTAAAGCCCGTTGGGAAGATTGAGCTGGAGCGTGTTCGCGGGCGCCGGGCCGTCGCCGTTGAAACCCGCGACGTGCGTTCCCGCAAACGTATGCACGAGCCCATCCGGCGTGATTTTCAAAATCGAATGGCTGAACTTGTCCGCGATGTAGATGTTCCCAAACGCATCCGCATTCGCGATGTGCGGGCCTGAGAGCGCGACGCTGCTCGCGGGCGCGCCCTCGAAGGCGGGCTGCCAGAAATTGATGCCCGTCCCGTCCGGATTGTTCGTCGTCGCCTGATGAATGCCGATGATGTTCGTGACGACGCCGAAACTGTTCACGACATCCGTGTATTCGTCCGCACGCACGGGCGTTCCGGCGAGGCATTGGCAAAGGATCGCGGCTGCGATGGAGAAGCGGGCGGCATTTTTCATGAAAGAGGGAAGGGTGGGGGATGCGTGCATGATGACCGGACGCCCGGCTGCCGCGCGTGTCAAAGAACGGATGATGACACTTTCGCAATCTGAACTCCCGCCACATTCCATCCACTCGCCGCTCGACAGCCGCAATTCGCCCATCTAATACAGCCCGGCATGAAAGCCATTGCTGCCTCTTTGTTTCTCGCCTTCGCAAGCGTCCTCTTCACCGGTTGCGAGAGCGATGTGCCGCCCAACGCCTCCGACAATAACGGCGCGGAAAAACTCAAGCGCGGCGCGACGGGCCAGGGCTCGCTCACGCAGCCCGATCGCTCCGAAGACCCGCTCATCCGCGAGCAGTCGCGCGTCGGCTACTAGCATGGCCGCAGGCAGCGTCTCCCGCATCGTCATCCTCGATTTCGGATCGCAGTACACGCAGGTCATCGCGCGGCGCGTGCGCGAGTGCCAGGTATATTCGCAGATCGTCCGCCACGATCTTTCCGCCGCGGAAATCAAGGCGCTCAAACCGAACGGCATCATCCTCAGCGGCGGGCCGTCGAGCGTTTATGGAAAGGACGCCGAGCAGCCCGACCCCGCGATCTTCGCGCTCGGTCTGCCGATCCTTGGCATTTGCTACGGCGTGCAACTCATGGCGCATCATCTCGGTGGGAAGGTGGAGCATTCCGCGCAGCGGGAATACGGACGCGGTCAGCTTCACGTCAGCGCGGATTGCGCGCTCTTCGCCGGGCTCGGCGCGGTCGTGGATATTTGGAATTCGCACGGCGACAAAGTCACCAAACTTCCGCGCGGATTCCGCGCCGTGGGCCGCACGGACAACTCGCCCTTCGCCGCGATCGAGCAGCCGAAGAAACATTTTTACGGCATCCAGTTCCACCCCGAAGTCGTCCACACCCCGCGCGGGAAGGAGATCATCCAGAATTTTGTGTACGGCATCTGCGGCTGCCAGATGGATTGGACGATGGGCTCCTTCATCGAGCAGACGTGCGAGGAAATCCGCAAACAGGTGGGCGGCGATCACGTCCTCCTCGGCCTCAGCGGCGGAGTCGATTCCAGCGTCGCCGCCGCGCTGCTGCACAAAGCCATCGGAGATCAGCTCACGTGTGTTTTTGTAAATAACGGGCTACTGCGCTCGAATGAAGCGGAGGCCGTGAAGCGCGTCTTCGGCGACAACTTTCACATCAAACTCAAAACCGTGAACGCCTCCGCGCGCTTCCTGAAAAAGCTGCGCGGTGTCACCGCGCCCGAGCGGAAACGCAAAATCATCGGCAACGAATTTGTCCGCGTTTTCGAGGATGCCGTGAAGGAACTCACCGGCACGAAACACAAGTCGAAATTCAAATTTCTCGCCCAGGGAACCCTGTATCCCGACGTGATCGAATCCGTCGCCATCGGTGGCAACCCCGCCGCGCTCATCAAATCGCATCACAACGTCGGCGGCCTGCCGAAGAACATGAAGTTCAAGCTCGTCGAGCCACTGCGGCAGCTTTTCAAAGACGAAGTCCGCGAAGTCGGCGCGCAGCTTGGCCTGCCCAAAGAAATCGTCCAGCGCCAGCCCTTCCCCGGTCCCGGCCTCGCCGTCCGCATCCTCGGTGAAATCACGCCCGACCGCCTCCGCATCCTGCGCGACGCCGACACCATCGTCGTCAGCGAAATGAAGGCGAGCGACTGGTATTACAAAGTCTGGCAGAGCTTCGCCGTCCTGCTCCCGATCCGCAGCGTCGGCGTCATGGGTGACGAGCGCACCTACGCGCAAACCATCGCCGTCCGCATCGTCGAGAGCCAGGACGGCATGACCGCCGACTGGGTGCGCGTCCCCTACGACATCCTCGCCCGCATCAGCACGCGCATCATCAATGAAGTGAAAGGCGTGAATCGCGTCTGCTACGACATCAGCAGCAAACCGCCCGCCACGATCGAGTGGGAGTGACTGGGGAAGTTGAGAGTTGAGCGCGAACGCGCAGCAACTGCTTCAGCCGCTGAACGAACACGGCGCTTTCACGCACGCGGCGAGTCTTTCGATGTAGTTCTTGCGCGAGATTTCCTGCACGCCGAACCGCTGGAGATGCGGCGTGGTCCATTGCGTGTCGAGCAGGGAAAAGCCGCGCTCGCGCAGCCGCGTGACCAGCGCGTGCAGCGCGACTTTGGACGCATCGGTGACGGTGTGAAACATCGACTCCCCGAAAAACGCGCCCCCGAGCGCGACGCCGTAGAGACCGCCCGCGAGTTCGCCATCGAGCCAGGCCTCGACCGAATGCGCGCGGCCTTCGCGATGCAGGTTCACATAGCTCTCGATGATCTCCTCATTGATCCAAGTCTCCGCCCGCCGCGCGCAGTGGCGCATCACCCGCTCGAAGGCGGTGTCGATGCGAATCTCGAAGCGCGCCTTTTTCAAAGTGCGCCTCAAACCGTGCGGCACATGGAAAGTCTCCAGCGGGATGATCGTGCGCGGATCGGGCGAGAACCATGCGATTTCGCCGTTCTCCACAGCCATCGGGAAAACGCCGTTTTTGTAGGCGTGCATGAGCACATTCGCGGGGATCATCGGCGGGGGGAAATGGAGCGCGCTAGTGCAGCATCGCGAGCGGATTCGGCTCGCGGATGAGCTTCGCGTCGAGGTCGAGGAAGTAATCGAGTCGGCGCTCGGTGGCGTCGAGGTCGATGTGGCGGGCCATGATGAGATAGCTCGCGTAGTGGTTGCCTTCGCTCTCGACGAGGCTCGCGTAAAAATCCGCGAGCGGCGCGTCGAGGT
>JAYVRQ010000364.1:0-5221 GCA_043776145.1 Chthoniobacteraceae bacterium | reverse complement strand
CGGGACGGCGACGAACGGCGTGGACTACGTGACGCTGCCCGGGACCGTGACGATCCCCGCCGGCAGCCCGCGCATCTCCATCGTCATCGATCCGATCTTCGACACGATCCCCGAGCCGAACGGTGAGACCGTCGGCATCACCATCCAGCCGTCCTCCGCTTCCGCGCCGACGTATCTCCTCGGCTCCACCTCGCTCAGGGCGCGCTCGGCGGGCATCAACATCCACGACGTGCGCCCCTTCGATCCAAGGGCGCGCGCCTTCTATTTCCGGCGCGGGCACCACGGCATCATCCCGCTGCCGGTCACGACTGCGCCCCCTCCCGCCCCACCCGCGTCCGGCGCCGCATCCGTCCCGGCTTTGTGGAGCGTCGAAGCCTCCACCGACTTCATCAACTGGGCGACCATCGGCACGACCGACCCTTCCGGCGAAGGCGGCGATTTCGTGGACGTGGACGCGGGAAATTTCGGCCAGCGTTTCTACCGCTTCCGCCCCGTCACCACGACCCTGCCTTGATTTTTTAACGCCAGCACTGCCCGCAGCCTCAACCCGCCATCCGCCATGAAAAAACTCGCCGCATTCCTCGCCGCGTGCGCCCTCACCGTCTTCGGATCGCAAGGCTTCGCGCAGACCACCGTCACCATCACCGCCACCGATGCCAGCGCGGCGGAAACGCCCGCGGGGCAGCCGGCGAATCCGGGGAACATCCGCATCACCCGCACGGGCAGCACGACCCCCTCGCTCACGGTTTATATTAAAGCGATCACGGGACTCGCGGTGCATGGCGTGGACTACAATTTCGGCATCACGGTCAGCAGCTTCGTCACCATCCCGGCGGGGAGCACGACGCTCGATATTCCGGTGAATGTGATCGACGATTTTTTGGTCGAGGGCGCGGAGGATATTCGCGTGAAACTCGATTCCGAGACGCCGAGCGGCACGCCCGCGGGCTACACGATCAGCGGCTCGGATCGCGCGACGGTGAATATCGCGGACAATGAAGATCCCCTCGCTCCGCTGCGCGCGATCGTCTCGGTCGCCGCATTGGATTCGGTGGGGGCGGAGACGGCGGGCGGCACGGATGCGGCGGTCTTCCGCCTCACGCGCACGAACAATCTCGCGCCCGCGCTGACCGTGCTCTACGCGCTCGGCGGCACGGCGACGGCGGATGTGGATTACACGCGTCCACCGGCGACGATCACGATTCCGGCGGGCGTCGATTTCGTCGATGTGCCGGTCGCGGTCATCGACGATCCAGACATCGAGCCGAATGAGACGGTCACTTTCACGATCCTCCCGACCGATGTGCCCGGCACGCCGCCGCCCGCGAATGCTTACGGCATCGACCTCGCCGGGTCGGCGGACGTGACGATCGTGAGCGACGATCTGCCGCCCGCGCCGGTCGTGACGATCACCACGCCGGGCGCGAATGCGGCGGCGGCGATCGACAGGCCGTTCACGGTGAATTTCACCGCGTCCGTCGCGGATGGTTATATCACCGGCTACACGTTGCGGACCTCCGGCTTGTATGTGACTGCCGGGGTGACGGGTCTCCCCGCGTCCACACCGGCGGGCACTCCCTACAGCGGCACGGCGAGCGTCACTTTCAACGCGCCCAATGCGATCGCGCATTTGACCGTGCAAGTCACCGCCAGCAACGGGCGAACGACCACTTCCGCCGCCGTCCCAGTTTATACATTCCGCCAGCCGCCGGATCCGCCGCAGCCACCCGTCCTCCCGATCATCAATATCTACGCGCTCGATGCGAACGGCACCGAAGTCGCCAGCGGCTCGCCGGACACCGCGAGCTTCCGCGTCACGCACAATTTTCCCGCGACGGCCACGGTCGGTTTTCTCTACGCGATCGGCGGCACGGCGAAACCGGGCATCGACTACACGCTTTCCTTCGGCGGCGTCGTGAGCACCAGCTTCCTCGGCCAGTGGTTCGCTTTCCCGCCGGGCACGACCGAGGCGATCATCGACATCACACCCATCGACGATCTGCTCATCGAGAACTCGGAGACCGTCACGATGTCGCTCTACACGCCGCCCTACATCGGCTTCTGCGAATGCGCGAACAACGGCTACGATCCCGGCACGTTCGGGTTTTACTACGGGCCGAATTATTCGGCGACCGTGAACATCGTCAGCAACGACACCACGCCGCCGCCCTTCAATCTCATCACCATCACGGCCACCGATCCCCTCGGCATGGAGACAGTGGACGGAAGCAATCCCGCCGTCTTCACCATCTCGCGCACGGGCGGCACGAACGACGCGCCACTCGCCGTGCGCTACGCGCTCACCATCCCGCCGCGCACGAGCATCTACATCACGCCGCCGCCCGCGATGGCGACGAACGGCGTGGATTTCCCGACGCTCAGTGGCATCGCCACGATCCCGGCGGGCGCGGGCAGCGTCGATCTCGTCGTCGTGCCCACCTTCGATCTGATCGCCGAGCCGACGGAATTGCTGCAAATCACCGTGCTGCCATCGCCGACCGTCTGGCCAGCGTTTGGCGGGTACGTGATTGATGAAAATCTCGTCGCCACCGCGACCATCCGCGACGCCGTGCTGCCGACCGGCACGCCGGTCGTCACCATCATTGCGAACGATTCGCGCGCCTACGAACCACCGACCGCGCCGAGCCGCACTGCTTCGTTCCTCGTGCGCCGCACCGGCAGCATCACAAATGCAATCAACGTCGCCTACACCATCGGCGGCACCGCGACCAACGGCGTGGACTACGTGACGCTGCCCGGCACCGTGACGATCCCCGCCGGTGCCGCCAACGCGACCATCCTCGTCACGCCAATCGACGACCTCATCGAGGAAAATTACGAAAGCGTCTCGCTCACGCTGCAAGTTCCGCCCGCGAATGTGCAGCCGCCGCCCTACTCGCTCGGCCTCGGCTCCACGAATCTCACCGCCGCCATCGCCATCCGCGACATCTACGTGCCCACGCTCAACCGCTACCAGCGCGCGCTGCGCTACCGTTTTCCAAATCGCTACTTCGGCATCTCGCGCACGCTCGACCCTGGCATCGTCGGCGCGCCCCCGCCGCCACCCGGCGCGTCGCCGACCGGCTACACCGTGGAAGCCTCGACGAACCTCGTGAACTGGGTGGAAATCGGCACCATCGGTCCCGATGAAGACAGCGACGATTTCGTCGATGTGGAAGCCGGCAACTACGAATCGCGCTTCTACCGCTTCGTGCCGATCGTGCCGTAAGCGTCCACGTTGACGCCGAAGGCTCTGGGACTGCTGCGATTCCTTCGCAGCTCTTTCGCAGCGCACACGTCACCGAAGAGCGGCGAAGGAATCGCCGCAGTCCAGAGCCTTCGGCGATCAGAAATTTGCCGCTGTCATTTCGCGCCGTTGGATTTTCAATCTGCGGGAAACATGAAAGCACGCGGCGCACTCACGAATCCACCGAACCGCTTCGAGCGCCTCAGCACCGAACTCGATCCCGGCGCGCTGCTTGATGACGACGGCCAGCCGCTCCCGCTGCGCACGAAATTTTTCCGCGACGATTCGCAGTCGATCATCAGCTACAACGACTCGCCGGACATTCCGTTCCGCGCGGGCGTGAGTCCGTACCGCGGCTGCGAACACGGCTGTGCGTACTGCTTTGCGCGGCCGTACCATGAGTATCTCGGCTTTTCGGCGGGGCTCGATTTTGAGTCGAAAATCATGGTGAAGGAACGCGCCGCCGAGTTGCTGCGCGCGGAGCTTTCCAAAAAATCGTGGACGCCGCAACCCATCGCGATGAGCGGCGTGACGGACGTGTATCAGCCCATCGAGCGCCGCCTCGGCCTCACGCGCCAATGTCTCGCGGTGCTCGCGGAGTTTCGGAATCCCGTCGCGATCATCACGAAAAATCATCTCATCACGCGCGACGCCGATCTGCTCGGCGAACTCGCGCGGCATCGCGCCGTGAACGTCTGCATCTCGCTCACGACGCTCGATGGCGAACTCGCGAAAGTCCTCGAACCCCGCGCCTCAACGCCGACGCGACGGCTCGCCGCCATCGCGGAATTGCGCGCCGCCGGAGTGCCCGTGCAGGTGCTCACCGCGCCGATCATTCCCGGCATCAACGACCACGAAATCCCCGCGCTGCTCGACGCCGCGGCGCAGGCCGGAGCGTGCGGCGCGGGCTACACGATCCTGCGGCTGCCGCACGCGGTCGCGCCGATCTTCGAGGCGTGGCTCGATGAGCACCGCCCCGGCCACAAGGAGAAAGTGCTCGGGCGCATCCGCGAAATGCGCGGCGGCAAACTTTACGAATCGCGCTTCGGCACGCGGATGCGCGGGGAAGGCACGCTCGCCGAGCAGATCAACACCTTCTTCAAAATCGCGCGCCGCCGGGCCGGACTCGACGGACCGACCGGCGGTGTGGACCGCACGACGATCGAACTTTCCACCGCATCGTTCCGCGTCCCGACCGATCAGTTGTCGCTCTGGTGATGAAGCAATCTCCGCCGCACCCCAATTTATGAAATCCACACTCATCCTCCTCGCGTTCCTTTGCGCTCTTTGCGGCCAGGTCGCCGCCGAAAAGCCGAACATCATTTTTCTCCTCACCGACGATCAGGGCTACGGCGACTTTTCCTGCCACGGCAATCCCATTCTCCAGACGCCGCACCTCGACCGGCTTCACGGCGAAAGCGCGCGCTTCACGGACTTCCACGTCTCGCCGACCTGCGCGCCCACGCGGGCCGCGCTGCTCACCGGGCGGCACGAGTTTCGCAACGGCGTGACGCACACGATCCAGGAGCGCGAGCGGCTCGCGCCCGATGCGATCACGCTCGCCGAGGTGCTCCGGCGCGCGGGCTATCGGACGGGGATTTTTGGCAAGTGGCACCTCGGAGACGAAGACGCTTACCAACCCGACAAGCGCGGCTTCGATGAGGTCTTTATTCATGGCGCGGGTGGGATCGGGCAGAGCTACCCCGGCACCGGCGGTGATGCACCGGGCAATACCTACTTCGACCCCGCCATCTGGCACAACGGACGCTTCGAGAAAACCAAAGGCTACTGCACCGATGTGTTTTTTGACCAAGCAACCCGCTGGATCGAGGAGAAACGAGGGGGGAAAGCGCCGTTCTTTGCCTACATTACGCCTAACGCTCCTCATGGACCGCTGCAAGTGCGCCCTGAGGATGAGGCGCGCTACGCCGGGAAAGTGGCCGATAAACAGGCGGCGAAGTTCTTTGGGATGAT
>JAYVRQ010000363.1:0-1645 GCA_043776145.1 Chthoniobacteraceae bacterium | reverse complement strand
CAGCGGAGGAAATCCATGCGAACTTTCCCGGCGTGAAGGTGCTCGTGTGCTGGGGCACGGATGTCGAGAAATCGCAGGTCGATGAATTTGAAGCGGTGCCTGGCGTGCTCACACACATGGACATCTTTGCCAAGCACTACGGCTCTCCCTCCCGATGGCCGAAGATCTTCGACGACCACGCCGCCAAGGGCCGGCCGGACATTAGTTATTGGGCCACCGAGTATGGCGACAAACCAACGACCACCGCGCCGTGGGCGGTCGGCAATGAATACCCGCATATTCTTGGCCTCTGCCTGGAGCACACTTGGGATGAGACCGATAAGTTCAAGCTTTTCTGGTATGCCTTCGCAGGCAATGTCAATCCGCCTCAAGTCCTGACGAGAAACAACGCGCTGACCGATCACGGGCGGCAAGTGCGCGCCCTGCACTCGCTGCTCTACGGCCACACTCTCCAACTCGCCGCCGACGTCACCGCTGCGCCTGATCCGAACGCCAACGACTACATTTACACTTTCCAAACGGACCGCGGTCGCGTCGCTGCCATCGGACTACGCGGATGGGTGCCCGCCAATGGCCAAATCACACTCACACTGACGAAGATAAAGCCGGCGCAGATTCGGCTGGCCCGCACTGTCGATCCCTATGGCACGATATTGGAGAACCTAACGCCTGCCGCATTCGGGAAGGGTTCCCGACTAACTGTGAACACCGCGTTGCTGCCCGTCGGTGGCACAAGCAGCCTGCCTGCCGAGGTCATTTATACCGAAATACAACTCTACCCGGACCTACTATTGACCGGAACAACGCAGGGCAGTGATTTTCTTCTGAGTTGGCCGAGCCTGCCTGGGGAGCACTTTCAGGTGAGTCAGAGCCTGAATCTGAGCATAGCTAATTCGTGGACAAACTTATCCACGAACTGGCTCGCCAGTGACAACCTGCCGGTCACGACCTTCCTGGTGATGAACGCATTGTCTCACTCATCAGGATTCTACAAAGTCCAGCGCCTCCCATAAGATCACCCGGCCAATTGTATCGAAACAGAAAATCAAATAGCTCATCCCATGAAACTAAGATCAACACTCGCTTTCCTGCTTCTATTCCTTCCTGGTATTGCGAGGTCGGCTGACAACACAAAGCCAAATGTCCTCTTCATCGCGATAGATGATCTGCGCGACTGGACTGGCTACCTCGGCCACTATGCAGGCGCGAAGACGCCGAATCTCGACCGGCTCGCGAAGATGGGCACGGCTTTCACACGCGCCTACTGCGCCGCGCCGGTGTGCAATCCCTCGCGCTGCGCACTGCTCTCGGGGCTGCGTCCGTTCACGACGGGCGTGTATGAAAACAACGCCGATGGGCGCACCGTCATCCCGAGCGAACTCTCGCTGACCACAGCATTCCGCAGCGGCGGATATTTCGTCTGCGGCGCGGGGAAAATTTACCATGAGAAATTCGCGCGCCGCGAGGAGTGGGATGCGTATCTCAAGAACGAAGGCCACGATCCCGAGGCGAAGGAGAAAGTCGTCGCCGCGCACTTTCTCCGCTCGCCGTTGGATTGCGAGGACAGCGAGATGCAGGACTATCGCATCGCCGACTACGGCATCCACGAGCTGGGCAAAAAACACGACAAGCCGTTCTTCCTCGC
>JAYVRQ010000362.1:0-1645 GCA_043776145.1 Chthoniobacteraceae bacterium | reverse complement strand
CGGTGTATTCGATGCGATAGGTTTTGCCGGGCTGGGTGGGGAATTGCAGCGTCAGGCCGGTGGCGGATTTGTCGCGCGGGCTGAGGCGCAGGACGCTGTGGGGATCGCGCGGGTCGGTGCCGCGGGTGCCCTGAGCGACAGTCGAAGGGGCGAGGAGTTCCTGCGCGTCGGGGATGCCGTCGCTGTCGGTGTCGAGCAGCGGGGGAACTTCGGGAATCGGTGTGGGTGCCGGAGCGGTCGCGGGCAGGCCCCAGTCGTAGGTGCCGCCGATTGCTGGGCTTGGATAAATCGCTCCATGCTTTACCATGTAATCCGTTCTATCTCTGGGACGCTATCAAAGTGCGCATCTCGGCTGACGATGGGTTGAGCGTATTGGTGTGCCAACGCGGCGATCCACAGGTCATTTACCGGAATCGGTGTGCCAGCGGCTTTCAGTTCTTGCCGCAACTCCGCATAGTGTGGCGTCGTCGCGTCGGTGACGTCGAGAACCATAGAATTACGAATCAGCTCATCGAGCTTTTCGGAAAGGACTTCCCGCAAACGGGAACCGAGAAGCCCGAACCGAAACTCCCCAATCGCAATCACTGGCAGGTAGAGCGTCGTCTCGCCAGCGATGCATTCGTGGAGTGCTTCGTCGTCTTCCAACAGTGCGGAAATGGCATTGGTATCGAGGATCACTCGGCATCCTCGGGTTCGATCCGTTCAAACTCATCGTCAATTACTGTTGCGATCCGTCGCAATTCTTCCCGCTCGTCGGCTCGCGAACAGGCGAATCGCCGCCACCGATTGTCTTCGACTGGCTGGGTGCCCTTCGCTGGCAAGGCACGCAGCAAAACGTCCGAATCGGTTTCATTCGGTGCGTGCTTGGCCGCTTCGATTCGAGCATAGGCTTCGTCGCTGAGCGTGATCGTTTTCATGCGAAAAGAACTAACAACCACTCGCCGCTTCGGCAAGTTGGAGAGAAAGAACATTTCACGGCGGCAGGACGATGAGGCGGTAGAAGCGTTGGGGGCGGGTGGTGGCGGCGGGGTCGAGGACGAGGATGGGTTGGCCGTCGCCGGAGATGGGGTCGGTGAGGGGGTGCCACTGGTTGGTGGTGAGGTCTTCGGTGTATTCGAGGCGATAGGTTTTGCCGGGCTGCGTGGGGAGCCGAGGCTTGGCGAGACGTCTATGGCGCAATGGAGACAATTGCAGCGTCAGGCCGGTGGCGGATTTGTCGCGCGGGCTGAGGCGCAGGAGGCTGCGGGGATCGCGCGGGTCGGTGCCGGCGAGGAGTTCCTGCGCGTCGGGGATGCCGTCGCTGTCGGTGTCGGGCACGACATTTATCCGAAGGGTGCAATCAAACATGCGGTCCCGCAAGACCGCCGGTGATTGCACGCACGAGACGCGCGAGAATCTCTGGATCGCGGCGCTGATCGAAAAGGGTTTGGAGGATGACTCCTCGATGCTCGACGGTATGAATCGCCGCGTAGCGCCCCTTAACGACAGACAAATGACGCGCGTTGGAATTTTTGAGGGTCTTAGGAACTTTACGAGGAGGTAATGAGCGGAGCATGATGCGGGAGGCTTGAATGAGGATCATGGCTTCGCTGGAGGCAGTTTTGGTTTCGTAGTCGCGGGCGAGGCGGCGGGCTTGCATGAGCCA
>JAYVRQ010000361.1:0-19676 GCA_043776145.1 Chthoniobacteraceae bacterium | reverse complement strand
AGGGCGTCGCTCCGGTATCGGCGACGGTGACTGCCACGCCGGCGCCTGTCGCGGATCTCACGGTCACGCTGACATCGAGCGACACGACGGAGGTCACGGTTCCTGCGAGTGTCACGATCCTCGCCGGCCAGACCTCCGCGACGTTCAATGCCACCGTCATCAATGATTCGCTCGTGGATGGAACGCAGACCACGAGCGTCACCGCGAGCGCTGCCGGATATACGAATGGAGTGGCGGCGCTGGCGGTGCAGGACAATGAGGCGGCGACGCTCACCGTGACCGCGCCCGCGACGGCGACCGAAGGCGTGGGCACCGTGCAGGGCACGGTGACGATAAGCAGCCCGGCGGGCAAGGTGGTCACGGTTTCGCTGACTTCCAGCGACACGACGGCGGTGACGGTGCCGGCGACTGTGACGATCCCTGCCGGTCAGACTTCGGCGAATTTCACGATCACTGTCGTGGACGACAACAAGATTGACGGCACCCAAAATGCGACCATCACGGCGCACGTCACGAACTGGACGGACGGCAGCGCGCCCATCGCGGTGCTGGACAATGAGAACCTGAATCTCACGCTCGCACTCCCTGCGACAGTGATCGAAGGCGCGACGGGATCCGGCACGGTCTCGATTTCCGGCACGCTGACGACGGCGCTGACGGTGTCACTTTCCTCGAATACGACCTCACGCCTGACAGTGCCCGCGACGGTGAGCATCCCGGCGGGCAGCACTTCTGCGACGTTCACTTTGACCGCGCCAAACAATGCGGTGATTGACGGCAACGCGACCGTCACGATCACGGCGAGCGCGGTGGGATTCACCGGGACGAATGCAACGACGACGGTGGTGGACAATGATCTGCATCATTACGTGATCGCCGCCATCGCCTCGCCGCAGACGCGCGGCTCGCCCTTCAGCGTGACGATCACGGCGCAGAATATCGGCAACCAGACAATCACCGGCTACACGGGAACGGCGGGGCTGAGTGCGAGCGGCGCGGGCGGCGTGGATTCGATCACGCCGACGACCACCACGGCGTTCACCGCGGGCGTTTGGACTGGGAACGTGACGGTGAACACATCCGACACGAATGTAGTGCTCACGGCGAACGATGGGGCGGGGCACACGGGTGCGAGCAATGCATTCACGGTCGGCGCGGGCGTGCTGCATCACTTCTCTTGGAACGCTCAGGCTGCGCGCGTGCGCAATGCTGCGGTCAGCGCCACGATCACCGCGCAGGATGCGGGGAACAACACGGTGACCTCCTTCGCAGGGGCACCGATGCTCAGCGGCTACACGACGAATTCGGCAGGGGGAACCATCGTGATTACCGAGATCAACACCAACACTCCGGATGAGATTGAGTTCACGAATGTCGGTTCGAGTCCGGTAGATATTTCCGGTTGGAATATCTACATCTACGACAATGTCTCAGGCTCCGCAGTGCCTCTGACGGCCTTCACGATTCCGGCGGGCACGATTTGTGCCGCAGGTCAGATTTTCCGACTGCAAGAATTCGGCACGGCACCGGGAACGTTTCCGTTGTTTTACTATGGATCCAACATCAACTGGAATCCTACGAGTACAGACACCGTAGGGGTGCTGCTTCGGGATGCAGCGAACAACAACATTGATTTTGTCTGCGCGGGTGGGTTGTCGGCCTCGACCATCACGTCACCTTCCGCCATTCCGGCTTCCCAATGGACGGGCGCTCAGGTGACGGCCCCGACAGACTCGTCATTCGATTACCTGCGCACTGGAAACTCGGACACGAACACCTTGGCGAACTGGACGACGGGCGTGCCGAGCATCGGCACCGCCAACACGGGACTGACGATCCCGTTTCCGGGTGCATCACTCGCGGTTTCGGTTTCGCCGACAATCTCCGGCAATTTTTCAGCCGGTGTCTGGACTGGCAATATGACCGTTTCCCAGACTGCGAGCCAGATGAGCTTCCGTGCGGACGATGGGGCGGGACACCTCGGGGACAGCAATGCGTTTGACGTGACGGGCACGCTTGCGCTTTCGATTCCGGCCAGCGCGTTTGAGAACAGTGCGCCGGTGACTGGCACCGTGACGGTATCATCCGCACCGGCGGGCGATCTCATCGTGACGCTGACCAGCAGCGCTCCAGCGACGGCGACGGTGCCGGCGACGGTGACCATTCTCTCGGGGCAAACGAGCGCGACGTTCTTGATCACTCCGATTGACGATGTGCTGATCAATGGCACGCGCGCCGTGACCATCACGGCGCACCTCTCGAATTGGACCGATGGCACGGCGAACATCAACATTCTGGATAATGAGTCGCTCGCGCTCGCGCTCTTCCTCCCGGCCAATGTGACTGAAGGCTCGACCGCCACGGCGACGGTATCGGCTTCGGGCGCTGTGCCGAGCGACCTGACGGTTTCGCTCGTCTCCAACACCACCTCGCGACTCACGGTGCCCGCGAGTGTGACCATCCTCGCGGGTTCGTCCTCGATCACCTTCAGTGTGTCGGGAGTCGAGAATGCTCTGACTGACGGCAGCGCAACCGTGAACGTCGCCGCGACTGCATCCGGCTACACGGGCGCGAATGCGAACACGACCGTGCTGGACAATGACGTGCATCACTTTTCCATCGCGACCATCACGTCGCCGCAGACGAGGGGCGTGCCTTTCAACGTTACGATCACGGCGTTCGAGATTGGCGGGGGTGTCATCACCACTTACGGCGGCACGCCGAGTCTCACGGCGAACGGGACGGGCGGGGCAAACGCAATATCGCCCGCGAGCGCGAGCGGCTTTGTGAACGGTGTCTGGACCGGCCAGATCACGTCGTTCAGCTCGGATACGAATATCGTGATCACCGTGAGCGACGGGGCGGGGCACACCGGCTCGAGCAATCCATTCAGCGTCATCAATCCGGCCTCCTCGGCGACAGTGCTGGAGACGGTGTCGCCGACGACGCTGCTCGGCGGCAACAATCCGCGCGCGCAATTGATCGTCGGTGCGGATGGTGCGTTTTACGGCACGACGCAGTTCGGTGGGAGCAGTAATCAGGGCACGGTCTTCAAGGTGACCGCGGCGGGCACGATGACGCCGCTGGTAAACTTTTACGGCGCGAACGGCACGCAGCCGTGGTCCGGCCTTGTGCTCGCGAGCGATGGAAATTTTTACGGCACGACTTCAGCGGGTGGCATCAATAATCTGGGCACGATTTTCAAGATGACGCCAGCCGGCGTGCTCACCACGCTGGTGCATCTGAAAAGCACGACGGGCACGACGCCGAGGGCACCGCTGATGCAGGCGAGCGATGGGAATTTTTACGGTACTACGTCTGCGGGCGGCAGCAGCTTTTCCGGCACGATCTTCAAAATGACGAGTGCGGGCGTGCTCACGGTGATGGTGAATTTCACCGGCTCCACAGGCTCCTTCCTCGGCTCGTCGTGTCAGGCTGCGCTGGTCCAGGCCACCGACACAAATTTTTACGGCGTCACATCCACCGGTGGCAGCAGCAGCTTGGGCACGATCTTTAAGATGACCACCGGCGGGACTTTCACCAACCTCGCGAGCTTCACCGGCACCACGGGTGCCGTGCTCGGATCGGCACCACTCGCGGCACTGGTGCAGGCCAGCGACGGCATCCTTTACGGGACGACGAGTGTGGGCGGCACGGGTGGTTTCGGCACGGTCTTCAAAGTCACGACCGCAGCGGCGTTCACGAATTTGCTGAGCTTCACGAATACGAGCGGCTCCTTCCTCGGCAACAGCCCGCAAGGTGCGCTCGTGCAGTGGGCGACGGATGGAAATCTTTACGGCACCACGAACACGGGAGGCACGGCGGGCGTGGGCACGATTTTCAAAGTCACCACAGCCGGTGCGCTCACGACGCTGCGCAGCATGTCCACGACCGCCGACGGCAGCAATCCGTACGGCGCGTTCGTGCTCGGCGGTGACGGCAATTTCTACGGCGCAGCGACCAACGGGGGCACGCTGTCGAAGGGCACGGTCTTCAGTCTCGCGCAAGCGTCGAACACGTTCACACGGGTGTTCAGTTTTGTGACGAATCCGCCGGTGTTCAAACGCCTGCTGCGCGGGACCGACTCGAATTTCTACGGCGTCACGCAGTTTGGAAATGCGGGCTCCAACTCGGTGTTCAAACTCACCCCAGGCGGATTTTTCAGCACTCTGACGACGTTCGCTTCGACGAATACCGTCGCGCCATTCCTGATCCAGGGAAGCGATGGGAATCTGTACGGCACAGCCCCGACCGAGAGCACGAATGGACAGATTTTCTCGCTCACGACCGCGGGTGTGAAGACCACGCTGGCGACGTTCACAGGCACGACCGGCGCGGTGCTGGGGACGAATGTGCTCGGCGGGATCGTGCAGGGGAGCGACGGACTTCTGTACGGCACGACATTGACCGGCGGCGGCGGCGGCAGCTTCGGCACCGCGTGGAAGATCACCACGGGCGGCGCGTTCACGTCGCTCGCATCGTTCACCGGCACCACAGGCGCAACTCTGGGCACTTCGCCGCAGACGCGCATGGTGCAGGGTGCGGATGGCAGCTTCTACGGCACTACGCAGAATGGCGGCGCGGGTGGTTTCGGCACGGTATTCAAAGTCACCCCGGCGGGCGCACTCACCACGCTGCAGGCGTTCACTGGAACGACGGGCGCGGTCCCAGGCTCGAGCCCGAACACGAATCTCCTGCTTGCAAGCGACGGCAATTTCTACGGTACGACGACCGGCGGCGGCACGGGCGGCTTCGGCACGATCTTCAAGATCGCGTCGGATGGCACGTTCACTTCGTTGCTGAGTTTTACGAACACGAGCGGTTCAAACCTCGGTAATTTTCCGAGCAGTAATCTCATCCAAGGCAGTGATGGCAATCTGTACGGCACGACGACAACTGGCGGAACGATCGGTTCCGGCACGGTCTTCAAGGTGACGCCAGCGGGTGTGCTCACAAACTTGGTTTCCTTCACCGGCACGACGGGCGTGGCGCCGGGTGCGACTCCGAATGGGACGCTCGTGCAGGGCGGCGACGGTCACTTGTACGGCACGACAAACACTGGCGGAATCTACAATCTCGGGACTGTCTTCCGGGTCAGTTCTAGCGGTATTTTCCAGAGCCTGCACACGATCGGATCGAGCAACGATGGCGGCTCTCCGAATATCAGCGGCTCGTCGTTGTACCCGGACGGCTACCGGCTCATCACGAGCCCCGATGGGTATCTGTACGGCGTGAATACTTCGTCGGTTTTCCGCGTGCACCAGCAGCCCGCCGTGCAGTCGGTCGCCGCTACGAATCTCATGCCGACGGCGGTCACGCTCACCGGCAGCGTGATCCCGAATCAGGATGCGGCGACCGCGTATTATCAATACGGCCTCAGCGCAACTTACGGCTCGCAGACGACGGTGCAGAACCTCACCGCCGGAACGGTCGCAGTGCCGGTGAATGCAACATTGAGCGGCCTTTCGCCCGGCTTGATCTATCATTTCCGGCTCGTGACGGTGACGTCGCAAGGCACGTTCTTCACCGCCGATCAGACTTTCGCCACGCCGGGTGCGCCGCAGGTCATCACCGGATCATTCGTGAACGCCGCGCAGATCGGTTTTGCGCTCGATGGCGTGGTCAATCCGCTCGGCACGAGCACGGACTATTACTTCGAGTACGGCACGGACATCACGTATGGCACACCGACCACGACGAAAAACGCGGGCAGTGGCATCGCCAATGTGCCGGTGAACGTGGCCGTGAATTTGCTCGTGCCGGACACGACCTATCACGTCCGCCTCGTCGCCACGAACAGCTACGGCACGACGTACGGCGACGACCAGGTGATCCGAACGTTCCCGCAATTGGTCTTCTCCATCCCGACCGAGGAGGAGGAGGAAAACAGAGATCCAGACGAGGTAATCAGCCCCGGCGCGATCGCCGCGAACACACTGCAGACTGCATCCCAGTTTTTGAACACCGGCACCGCGCCGCTCTCGGGATTGTTCAAAGGCACTGATGGAAATTTCTACGGCACCATGTCCACGGGCGGCACCTTCGGTTCCGCGGGCACGGTCTATCGCATGGCGCAGGGCGGCACGCTTACGACGCTGGCGAACTTTTACAACAACACGAACTCCACGCTCAGCGGCAGCAGCCCGCAGGCGAGCCTCGTGCAGGGTGCCGATGGGAATTTCTACGGGACGACGAGTGCAGGCGGACTGAATGGGTTCGGAACCATCTTCAAGATGACGCCCGCAGGGCAGGTCACGATCCTCGTGAGCTTCAACAGCAGTAACATGCCGCTCGGCTCGACTCCGGTCTCCGGCCTCACGCTCGGCACAGACGGGAATTTTTACGGAGTGACGCAGAGCGGCGGCTCGTCATTTTTCGGCACAGTTTTCAAAGTCACGCCCGCCGGCGTATTCACGACGCTGTTGAATTTCACTGGCACCACGGGTTCATTCCTCGGCTCCAGTCCGCGAGCGGCACTCACGCTCGGCGCAGATGGGAATTTCTACGGCACCACCGCGACGGGTGGTGCGAGCGGCTTCGGGACCATCTTCAAAGTCACCCCGGCGGGCGTGCTCACCACGCTCGTGCAGTTCAGCGGCACCACCGGCTCGTACCTTGGCTCGACGCCGATCGGGGCGCTCGTGCAGGGCACGGATGGCAGTCTCTATGGCACGACCAGCCTCGGCGGCGCGAATAATCTGGGCACCGCATTCAAAGTCACGACCGCGGCCACTTTTACCTCGCTCACCAGCTTCAGCGGCACCACGGGCAGCGTGCTCGGATCGAGTCCGAAGGGTGCGCTCGTGCAGATGCCGGACGGGAATTTCTACGCCACCACGCAGACCGGCGGCGTGGGCGGCTTTGGCAGCATCTTTTCCATTACGCCCGCAGGCGTGCTCACCACTCTGGTGAATTTCACCGGCAGCACCGGCACTGCGCTGGGCACCACGCCGCAGGGTGCGCTCGTCGCCGGGACGGACAGCGCACTTTACGGCACCACGAGCAGCGGCGGGCTGAATAATGTAGGCTCGATTTTCAAAGTCACAACAGGCGGGCTTTTCACCTCGCTGGTGAATGTCACCGCTGCGCCGAACTTCGGTCGGCTCACGCAGGGCGAGTCCGGAAAAATCTATGGCCCGCTGCTCGGCGGTGGCGGCGCGAATGGATATGGCAGTCTGTTTGCCGCACCGATCACCGGCGCTCCTGACACGCTGAACACGCTAGTGCCCGTGAGCGGCACCACCGCGCTGAACGCACGCACCGGCATGCTCCGTGGCCTCGACGGAAACTACTACGGAACCACAGTCGCGGGAGGCGCGATCAATTCCGGCTCGGTGTTCATGCTCACGCCAGCCGGAGTTTACAGCACGCTGATCAACTTCACTGGCACCTCGGGGCTGAACCCCGGATCGAGCCCGCAAGCCGCGCTGATCACCGGCAGCGATAACAACTACTACGGCACCACATCGGGTGGCGGTTCGAGCAGTCTAGGCACGATTTTCAAAATAACACCTGCGGGCGTGCAGACCACGCTGATCAATTTCACCGGCACTACCGGTGCGAACCTCGGCTCCAGCCCGCAAGGCCCGCTCACGCTCGGGAGCGACAGCAACTACTACGGCACTACGACCACCGGCGGCAGCGGCGGCGGCTTCGGCACCGTCTTCAAAATGACGCAGGCGGGTGTGCTCACCCCGCTCGTCAATTTCACCGGCACCACCGGCGTGGCGATCGGCTCGTCGCCGCTCGGCGTGCTGGCGCAGGGTGCGGATGGCAATTTCTACGGTGTGACCAGCAGTGGAGGTGCGGGCAATTTGGGGAGCGTTTTCAAAGTTACGCCTGCCGGAGTCTTCACGAGCCTCGCCAGCTTCACAGGCACGACGGGCACCTTGCCTGGGCAGACGCCGACCGGCGGGCTATTTGCGGGGCGCGACGGCAGTCTGTACGGCGTCACATCGGCAGGCGGAGTGTACTCCGCCGGGACGATTTTCCGTGTCGCGCTGGATGGGGCCGTCGCCTCGATTTACACCTTCACCGGTCGCACCGATGGCCTCACGCCCAACAACGGCCTCGTGCTCGCATCGGACGACTTCCTTTACGGCGGAGATGCCACAGCCATCTACCGTCTGAATCCTCCGCCCGTCGCACTCATCGCCGCAGTCACGGACATCACCGCAGGCAGTGCCACGCTCCACGGCTCGATCACCGGCAATAATTATGCCGGCGACGTGAGCTTTGATTATGGACTGACGACGGCCTATGGGACGACCACGCCGACGCAGCCGTTTGTGTCGGGATTCAGCGCCGCGAGTCTGGATGTGCCGATCACGGGATTGCAGCCTTTCCTCACCTATCACGTCCGGATCGGAGTCGAAACGCCCGTGGGTGAATTCAACAGCCGGGACATCACATTCTCCACGGCGAACGTCGCGACATTCAATGCGGGAACCGACGTACCGGTGAGTGCCGACGCGTTCAACGCCACCGGACTGCCGCTCAATATCACCCTCGGCTTCGCCCCGCCGAACGGGACCGTGCTCAAGCTGGTGGACAACACCGGATTCTCACCGATCACCGGTATCTTCAATGGCGTGCCGAATGGCTCCCTCGCGAGCGCCACGTTCGGCGCACAGACCTACTTCTTTGTGATCAATTACGCAGGCGGCGACGGCAACGACATCACGCTCACGGCGGTCTCGCAGGCGATCACCTTCGCGTCGCTCCCCATAAAACGGACTACCGACGCGCCCTTCGCGCTCAGTGCCACCGCGACCAGCGGCCTGCCCGTCACCTACAGCATCGTGGCAGGCGGTGCCAGCGCGACACTGACGGGAAGCACCGTCACGCTGACGGGCACCGCAGGCGTCGTGACCATCACTGCTTCCCAGCCGGGAAATGGCACCACCATCGGCGCGGCTTTGCCAGTCACGCAATCCTTCGCGGTCTATTCGGGCGGTGCCTTCACGCAGATATCCAGCAATAAGACGAACTCCAACGGCTTCACTCTCGGCATCCGCACCGGCGGCACGCTCTGGGGCTGGGGCAATAACGCCAACGGACAACTCGGCAATGGCACCACCACCGACGTTACGACGCCGGTACAGATCGGCGCGGTCACTACGTGGAAATCCGTGAGCGCCGGCGGCACCCACGCCGTCGCCGTCCGGACGGACGGCACGCTGTGGGCCTGGGGAATCAATACTTACGGCCAGATCGGCGATGGAACAAATACGCAGCGGATCAGTCCGGTGCAAATCGGCGCGCTCACGACTTGGGCTGCTGCGGTCGCGGGCTTTCAGCACACTATCGCACTCAAGACAGATGGCACGCTTTGGGCGTGGGGTTATAACGCCGACGGTGAATTGGGACTGGCCACTTCCGACACACTTACGACTCATATTTCACCGGTTCAGATCGGGACTGTTGCGACGTGGGCCAGCATTAGCTGCGGTAGCTATCACACGCTAGCGACCCGCACGGACGGGACCCTTTGGGCCTGGGGTGACAATTTTTATAGTCAGATCGGCAATGGGTCCACGTTCGACGTTACCTCACCCGTGCAAATCGGCACCGCTGCAACTTGGAACAGCGTCTCGGGAGGTACTTATTCCAGCGCTGCGACCCGCACGGACGGCACACTCTGGACTTGGGGTCGGAATGGTGAGGGCCAGGTCGGCGACGGCACACTCACCACGCGCACCACGCCACTCCAGCTCGGCACCGCCACCAACTGGCAGACCGTCCAGGCTGGTGGCCACTCCATGCTCGGCACGAAAACCGATGGCACCCTCTGGTCATGGGGATGGAATCTTTACGGACAACTCGGCCAGAATTTCAATGACCTTGTGCCTAGAGGTAACACACCGGCGCAAGTCGGAACGGCAAGCAACTGGGCGCTCCTCGCGCCAGGCTTCAATCAAGGCATCGCCACAAGAGCCGATGGCACCGTCTGGTCCTGGGGTGACAATAGCGACACCGAGCTTGGCTATCTCGGTCGCGTGCCATTGCCTGTCGCCGCGCAGTTTGGACCGATAGCCGCCGCGACCGGTGGCAATGGGCACACTGCAGCGATCAAACCCGACAGCACGTTGTGGCTCTGGGGCAACAATGCGAACGGCCAACTCGGCATCGGCGCCAGCGACAGCGGCCAGCATCCCGTACCCGCGCAGCCTGCACCCGGAACGCTCTGGAGTAGCATTGCATGCGGAGCCGATCATACCGCGGGAGTACATAGTGATGGGACGCTTTGGGCTTGGGGTGACAATGTTTACGGGCAGATCGGCGATGGCACCACGACGCAGCGCAACAGCCCCGTGCAGGTCGGCACCGCGACGAACTGGCAGGAAGTTGCAACCGGCTTTAACTCCACGATCGCGCTCAAGGCCGACGGCACACTCTGGGCGTGGGGCTATAACTTGGACGGCGAGCTTGGCAACGGCACCAGCGACATAAATTCGCACCCGATACCGACCCAAGTCGGCACTGCTACAAATTGGACCCACGTCGTAACGCACGGCTACCACATCATCGCCACACGCAGAGATGGCACTCTCTGGGGCTGGGGAAATAACTTTTATGGTCAGTTGGGCAACGGCACTACCACGACCGCCACCACGCCCGTGCAGATCGGCACCGCCACGAACTGGCAGACCATCTCCACTGGCATCTATCACACTGCCGCCACACGCACGGATGGCACGCTCTGGAGCTGGGGGTATAATCTTTACGGTCAGATCGGCGATGGCACGACCGTCAACCGCTCCGCCCCAACACAAATCGGGACTGCGACAAACTGGAAGACCCTAGCCGCGGGTTATCATCACACGCTTGCCGTGAAGAACGACGGGACACTCTGGACATGGGGCAATAACATTTACACGCAGCTCGGCAATGCGGCCACTGTCAACCGTTCCGCACCTGCACAGGTGGGCACCTCGACTGGTTGGGATAGGGCGTTCCAAAGTGGCTATCACTCACTCATAGGCACCGCCGAAGGGTCGCTGTGGGCCTGCGGTTTTGCGAACAATGGCACCCTTGGCTACGCGTGGCGGAATCAGTTCGTCCCCGACCTCGTCCTGCCCGCACTGAGTCCTGTGCAGACCATTGCGTTCTCGCCACCCGCATCCGTCACAGTCGGCAACACGATCACGCTCGCCGCGACAGCCAGCAGCGGACTCCCCACGAGCTACATCGTCGCCGGACCTTCGACGTTGAACGGCAGCCAGCTCACGGTCACCGGCCCCGGACTCGTGACGATCATCGCTTATCAGCCGGGCGACAACTACTGGCAGTCTTCCGACATCGCCGTGCGATATGTGAATGCACTGCCGCCGTTCATCACCGGTGTCTCCGTGAGCTCGCTGCCGGTCACCACCGCCACGCTCAGCGCCACGATCAATCCCAACGGCACCGCGACCACGGCGAAATTCCAGCGCGGCACCACGACTGCTTACGGCACCGACACGCCGATCACGCTCACGCCGGTCAACGGATTCTCGGATCAAGCCGTGAGCGCCGTGATCACCGGCCTGATTCCAGGCACCACCTATCACTTCCGCGTCACCGGCACGAATGTCGGCGGCACGGCGACCACTTCCGATTTCACCTTCACGACCGTCACCGCAGCATATGCCGCTTGGGCGGCCGCCAACGGTCTCAGTGGACCAAACGCGGGCCCGGCAGCCGACTTCGATAGCGACGGCTTGCCGAACGTAATCGAATGGGGATTCGGCATGAATCCAAACTCTGGCGGACGTGGAGCGCTGCTGGTGAACAGTCCCACAAGCATCGTCCGCGGCACCCCGATCACGATCACTGTTCCCGATGGAGCGGGTGGGGTGAACCACTTCGCCGCCTTCGCCAGGCGGAAGGACTACCTCACGCTCGGCCTGACGTACACCGTGCAATTCACCGCGAACTTCTCGTCTTGGACCACCAGCGCCACGACACCGACTATGCTCGCCGCTGACAGTGAGATCGAAATCGTCACCGTGCCCTATCCGGCAGCAATCGACGACGGGGTGGCGGCGTACTTCAAAGTGAATGTCACAGCACCCTGAAGCTGCAAAAGCTCTGCCATGACCAACCGCTTTTGAGCCACTGCTGCTTTTATCCCAGTGCTCGGTTTTTGTGCGTCGTCCGTGATGCCTTTGGCTTCAAATCGGCTCGGTTCACTTTCGCACCGGCGCTTCAAAAGTTCGCAAGCAGTTCAGCCATGGCCGCGCCACACGCGGTTAAGCACCTTCGCAATAATCCGCGGCAGGCGTTTCTGGATTGAGCCGGGCACCTTTCGGAGGTGGCAGGCTGCGGAACTCTTGACTCACTTGCGGCGCTTCCGCCATCAACGGTGCGCTACCCGCGGACGGTGCAACGCACGCAGCACTGCGACCGTCCCTCGCTGCCTGCCATGCTTTTCAGTTCGCACATATTCCTCTTTCTGTTTCTGCCGCTGACGCTCGGCGGCTTTTGTGTGCTGGCGAAATTTTGCGGGCCGAAGCCGGCGAAGGCCCTGCTCACGCTCGCGTCGCTTTTTTTCTACGGCTGGTGGAATCCGATCTACACGCTGCTTATCATCGTTTCGATGCTGGTGAATTTCGCGCTCGGCCGGCGCATCGGCGCGGAGGTGAAAGCCGGGCGCTCGGGGATGGGATGGCTCACATTTTCCGTCACGGCGAATCTGCTCCTCCTCGGCTATTTCAAATACGCCAATTTTTTCGTGACGAATGCGAACGCGGTGCTCGGTACGCACTGGAGTCTCGGCGAGATCATCCTCCCGCTCGGTATCTCGTTTTTTACCTTCACGCAGATTGCGTATCTCGTGGATGTGCGCCGCGGCGTGGTGTGCGAATACGACCTCGGCGACTTCCTGCTCTTCATCACATTTTTCCCGCACCTGATCGCTGGGCCGATCATCCATCACCGCGAGATGATGCCGCAATTCCGCGAGCCGAAGACGTATCGCTTCGACTGGAATAACCTCGCTGTCGGTCTCGCGATTTTTGCGGTCGGGCTTTTCAAAAAGACATTCATCGCGGATCGCGTGGTCGATCATGTGGCAAAGGTCTTCGGTGCCACCGCGCTCGCCGGGCCGATGGATGTTCGCGATGCGTGGGCGGGCGCGCTTTTCTACACGTTCCAGCTCTACTTTGATTTCTCCGGCTACTCGGACATGGCAATCGGTCTCTCGCGCATGTTTGGCATTACGCTGCCGCTAAATTTTAATTCGCCGTACAAGGCCGCAAACGTGACCGAATTCTGGCACCGCTGGCACATGACGCTGTCGCGATTTTTGCGCGACTATCTTTACATTCCGCTGGGCGGAAACCGGCACGGAGAAGTGCGGCGCTACGTGAATCTCGTGCTGACGATGCTCATCGGAGGCTTCTGGCACGGCGCAGCGTGGACGTTTGCACTGTGGGGATTTTTCCACGGGGTTTGTCTCGCGGTGAATCACCTCTGGCATGCGTTCTGGAAAAAGCGCGCGCGTCCTTCAGTGCTGCCGCCATGGCTCACATCGGGGATGGCGCGGGCATTCACGTTTATGCTGATTGTGGTCGGCTGGGTGCTTTTCCGCGCACCGGATCTGCACGGCGCGCGGCATCTCCTCGGGACGATGTTTGGCTTCGGTGCCGCACCTTTGCCCGGCGCTGCGTTGCTCGTGAAGACAAGCGCGTGGTCGTGGATCGCGGGGCTGCTCGCATACGTTTGGCTGCTGCCGAATACGGCTGAGATTTTCTGCCGACATCAGCCTTATCCCGAATCCGTGAGTGCCGAATCTGCCGTGGAAGGGCGCTGGTTTCACTGGCATATGGGGCCGGTGCGCGCGTGCCTGTGCGGGCTTCTGCTCGGCATCGCCATTCTCTCGATCTCAAAGTCTGGCGAGTTCCTTTACTACAACTTCTGATGCAGTCTCCGGCGCTACGTTTCACACGGATCATGCTCGCGAGCTGCGTGGTTTCCGTGCTCGGACTCGCGCTGATGAACTACTTGGTCGATCCCTATGACCGCTTTGGGAATAACCGGCTCGGCGTGTATGTGATGGCAGAGCGTGAGGTGAAAGCTGATTGGGTGAGACATTATCCGCACAATGCGCTGTATGTCGGCAACAGCCGCATGCAGGTCATCCAAGCGTCCACTCTGGATGGGTTTCGCTTTTTCAACGGCGCGTTTGCCGCTGCGAATCCCGAGCAGATGTATTGGTTCATCCACCATTTCGCGCACGGGCAGGAACTCGTGGTGCTCGGCGTGGATATCGGAGTGAATGATCCCGGCACATTGGAAGGTGACATCTTCGGAGGCATGAATCGGTCCGCCGCCGCCGACCATCTGTTGAACCTGCAGACGGTGGAATTCTCGTTCAAAACGATCTTCTCGCACTGGGCGCGGAAGCCCGGCGAATACCGGGCGGATGGCTCGACCACGCAGGTGGACTGGGGAAATGGCAAGAGGCGGGATGATCCGGTGATCGGAAAGGAGCGGCTTGAGCAATACAAGAAGACTGCGGAACACCTCGTGCGGCAGTCGCCGCACAAGCTGTCATTCCTCGCCAGGATAGCGGATACGTTGCGCGAAAGACGAATCCCCTGCGTGCTCCTCGTGCCGCCGATCCACGAGGAGGCGGTCCGGCACATCGAGGCGCTGCACCTGCAGCAGGAATGCACGGCATGGGTGGACGACGTGCGCGTGATTTTCCCAAACTTGCTGGATCTCTCATTCAGCCCGTATGGAGCGGCCAAGGGGTTCTTCGCCAAAGATCCACTCCACTACAAAGCGGAGGTGGGAACGCGCTTCATGAATGAAGTGGTCGTGCCCTTTGCGAACAAGGTCATCGGCGGGCCGCCGAAGTGACCCACGTCCGATCACGGCCAGTTGCGCGAGGCGTGCAGGCGCGATGCGCGGACCTTTCCACGCTTGAAGTGGAGGCCTAAGCGATCACGCTGCGGGCGCTCATTTTACTCACATGAAAACCCCGCTCATCGTTTCCTCCCTCATCGCAGTTTCCGCCTCCGCATTCGCTGTCGAGGCGAAGAATTTCCCGGCGATTTCCACGCCTCCGCCGACGCTCACGGGTGAGTGGACGAAGAAGCAGCTCACGCCGCATTTCTGGGCCGAGGGCGCGTGCGTGGGCGACGTGAACAAGGACGGCAAGGCGGACATCCTCAGCGGGCCGTTCTGGTACGAGGGGCCGGACTTCACGAAGCGCCACACCATTTACGAAATGCCGAAGTCGTTCGTTCACAAAAAGGACGACGGCACCGAGGAGACCATCCCCGGCTTCGAGGGATTTCTCAGCGGCAAGAATGCGTACTCGAACAATTTCATCAGCTACGCCTACGACCTCAATGGCGATGGCTGGGTGGACTATGTCGTCATCGGTTTTCCCGGCGCGGAGACGTTCTGGTTCGAGAATCCGAAGGGCAAGGACGAGGCTTGGCTGCGGCACACGATTCATGCGAACACGGACAATGAGTCGCCGATGTTTGTGGACATCACCGGAGACGGGAAGCCGGAGCTGCTGTGCATGAGCGGCGGCTTCATCGGCTACGCGGAGGCGGACTGGAGCAAGCCCGATGCGACGTGGAAATTCCACGCGGTATCGCCGAAGGGCGCGTATCAGAAATTCACGCATGGCATCGGCTACGGCGATGTGAATGGAGATGGGCGCATTGACATCCTCGAAAGCAAGGGCTGGTGGGAGCAGCCCGCGAAGCGGGACGGCACGACGCCGTGGGCTTTCCACCAGGCGCAATTCGGCGGCGGCGGCGCGCAGATGTACACCTACGATGTGAATGGCGACGGCAAGGAGGACATCATCACGAGCCTCGCCGCGCATGGCTACGGGCTCGTGTGGTTTGAGCAGACGAATGACGGCGGCGCGCAGGGCTGGACGAAGCATGTCATCACCGGCACACAGCCGGGTGAGGGCGAGACGGGGATCATTTTTTCACAAATCCACGCGATCGATCTCGTGGATATGAATGGCGACGGATTGAAGGATATCGTGACTGGCAAGCGCGCTTGGGCGCACGGTCCCGCGGGTGATCCCGAGCCGAATGCGCCGCACGTCGTCTATTGGTTCGAGCTGAAGCGCGAAGGCGGCAAGGCGAAGTTCATCCCGCATATCATTGATGACGACAGCGGCGTCGGCACACAAGTCATGGCTGCCGACGTGAACGGCGACGGCAAGCTCGATGTGGTCGTCGGCAACAAGCGCGGTATCTTCGTCCACACGCGGAAGTAATACCATCTCGCGAAATTAACCGGACGGTCGGCCCCGGATCGTAGGGCTTGGGAGAGCGCGTGACGCGGGCTTCCGCCCGCGCCTACAGGCGCAGCGCTTGCACCGAAGAGTCCGCTTATCTCTGCGAGATGGTATAACGCCGCCGAGGCTCACAGCTTGCGTGTGCGATTCCTTCCGCGTTTGAATCCGCTACGTGGTGGAGCCGGTGTGCGACGCGCAGCGCGGGACGACTACAGGTTCTTACTGCGGTGATATCGCAGCGTGAGCTTTTCGCCAGGCGGTGACTGAAATGAGTATTGCGTCTGCAGATCTGCGATGGTGGAGAACATCCACGGGTAGGTCGCCAGCGAGCCGTTTTTCGTGAAGACGATATTGTCGGCGATGAAGACTGCGGCATGTACGATCTCGCCACTGGGCGCGGCGAGGGTGAGCACATCCCCATAGCGCGGATCGCCGGTGATTGGGTAATAGTCCTGCGTGAGACTCAAAGGATTCGCCTCCCGGGTATCCGTGGGGTCGCGGAAGAAATTCAGCGCCGTCCAGAAGCAGTCCTGAATCTGCTTAGTGCCCTTTTCGCGGGTCTCCTGGCCGATGGGGTAAGAGTAAATCTGCGACGAAGGCAGGGGTGGCAAAATCGGGACGATGCTCGTGAAGGTGCCCCCCGGCACGCGATGCACACCTTCGAGCAGGGTGCGTACATTCGGTGCCCACGCTCCTTTCGCCCAGTAGTCGTTCAGCGAATGGAGGTCTGTCTTATTCGTCACGCGCAGCCGGATGAGCATCGTTTTCTGCCGCGTGAGAGCCCTCACGAAACGCTCCTTTTCCTCGAAGTCCCCGATCCGTGCGAGCATCGCTGGCAGGGCTCCGAAGACAAGATGGTCGCCGTGCTGGATCGAGAATTTGCGAAATAGCGCGAGCGTGTCCGAGGAGATGCCGCTGTCATCAAAGCGGGTAGCCAGCGTTTCCTTGTGAATGAAGTAAAACGACGAACGGTTCTCGGGAAACTGGATGAGCTTTCGATACAGTGCTTCCCTCGCTTTTTCCGGCAACGCATCAATCATGTCGGGCGTCGGCAGCATTTCCAGATCGATGCGCTTTTCTTTCGTGATCGGCGGAGAAAGGAGCGCCGTGCGCTGCTCGAACGGCATCCCCGCAGCTTCAAGAAGGTTGGAGATTTGAGATGCCGTGCAGTTCTTGAAAACCCAGCGCGTGCCACCTTCCTCGATCGCACGCACCGGCAAGAGTTCGGCCGGGGCGGCGATGACAAACGGAACCGTATAAAGCTCGCCCCACGGGCCGGGCCGCAGGGGAGTGCCGAGTTCCGAGGACAGGATCGCCCGGGCCCCATCGCGGCGGAAGTGTGGAAGCACCCACACACCGATCGCGATCCCCATGAGGAGGAACAGCACTTTCAGAAACACTCGGCGGGCCGGAATACGACGACGCCGGGAGGCACTGCTCGTGACGGTGGAAATAGCCGGAGACGGTATGCTGGCAGGCCGTGGGACGGCGGTCGGATGCTCAGGAGTATTCGTCATTCAGCTCCTGAGTCCGCGCCGCTTCGATTGGATCGCAGAAGTCTTTGTAATTTGCATATTTTCCCAAGCGCTCTGTGGCGTCATTTTGGCGACCTCGCAAGGAGGAGTGCGGTGAAATTCCGGTTAAGAAACCACATCCCATCAGCGGTTCGCTTCGGTCGCCCGGAGATTGCACGCGGACTCCGCGCATGCTTTCGTCGCGCAAATGAGCACGCCTGCGCAATTCATCCTCTCCACCCCCGGCACATCGAAAGTCTTTTCCGCAGTCGGCGACAAATACGTGTTCCTCGCCACCGGCGATCAGACCGGCGGTGCCTACTGTCTCGCAGATGCCACCGTCCCGCCCGGCGGAGGCCCGCCCCCTCATTACCACACTCGCGAGGAGGAGACTTTCTACGTCACCGAGGGCGAAATCACCTTCACCGTGGATGGCCGCACCGGCACCGGCACACCGGGCACATTCGTGCAAATCCCCCGCGGCACGCCCCACGCCTTCAAGAACAACACCGCCCTCCCCGCGCGCATGCTCATCATGTGCATCCCCTCCGGCTTCGAAAAATTCATGGCCGAATTCGCCACCGAGCTTCCCTCCGCGGATGCTCCTCCCATTCCTCCGCAGCCTCGCGAGATCGAGAAGCTTCTCACCATCGCGCCGCAATACGGCATCGTGATGCTCCCGCCGCAACACTGAGCCGCACTTTTCATGAATCGAATCCTCGTCCTCTTCGATTCAAAGTCCGGCAACGTCGCAAAGATGGCCGCCCTCGTCGCCGAGGGCGCGCAGCGCATCGGAGACACCGAGGTGCGCGTGCGCTCGGTGGATGACGCGCAGCCTGCCGACGTGGTCTGGTGCGACGGCCTCGCAGTCGGCAGCCCGACAAATATGGGCATCCTCTCGTGGAAAATGAAACGCTTCTGGGACGAGACGATGATGCCGCACTGGATGGAAGTGGATGGCAAGATCGCCTGCGCCTTTTCCTCCGCCGGCGCATGGGGTGGCGGCATGGAGATCGCCTGCCAGTCCATCCTCACTGTGCTCATGAATTTCGGCTTCCTCGTCTTCGGCGTCACCGACTACGCCACGAAGCTGCGCACCGCCCACTACGGCGCAGTCGTCGCCAAGGAACCGCGCAGCGACGACGATACCGCCGCGTGCCGCCTGCTCGGCCAACGCCTCGCCGAGTGGACCGCCGTGTGCATGCACGGACGGAAAAACGAGCACCCAGCGAACAAAAAAGATCAACGACTCGGCGCAGGATAGTCCTGCCGCATTCAACCACCTTCGCATTCTCCGCGACCCTCGCGGTGAAAATCGCCGCTACTTCTTGACCGTCGCCTCGAGTTCCTCTGCCGCTTTCCGGAACATCGCCTTTTGCTCCGCGTTCAGCTTTGTCTCGATGAAGTCCCGGCTCTTCTTCGCGGTGGGATCGCCATCCTTTGCAGCCAGCGAAAACCAGGCATAGCCCTTCATGTTATTCCTCGGGATGCCCTCGCCCTTCATATGCAGCAGCCCGAGATTCACCTGCGCCCGCGTCATTCCCTTCATGGCTGCCTTTTCAAACCACTCCGCCGCCTTGGGGATGTCCTTCTTCGTCCCGCGACCTTCCGCATACAGGTTCGCGAGATTGAACTGCGCATCCAGCATACCCTGTTCCGCCGCCTTCCCGAAGAGTTCCATCGCCCTCGCCAAGTCCTGCTTCACGCCCACCCCGGAGTCATACATCGTTCCCAGATTGAACTGCGCCTCCGCAGACCCCAGCGCCGCAGCCTTCCCAAACCACTCCGCCGCCTTACGCCGATCCTGCTCAATACCCTTGCCCTGATCATACGCCATCCCGAGCGCGATCTGGGCGTCCAAATCACCCGCCTCCGCCTTCTTCGTCAACGCCTTCACATCC
>JAYVRQ010000360.1:0-1648 GCA_043776145.1 Chthoniobacteraceae bacterium | reverse complement strand
TCCGTCTTGCTCGTGCGCAGGTTCGGCACGAGCGAATCGCGCTGCTTCAGATTCACCGAGGTGCCCGCGAGATTGATGCCCTCGTGCGTGTACCAACTAAACGGGCCGCCGATGAAATTTGGATTGTCGAGAATGCCGTCGAAACCCGTCGCCGTCTTGCTCGTCGGACTCGAGTCACCGCTCGCGTAAAATCCCGAAAGCTTCAGCCGGAACCAGTCGCGATCGTAGCTCACCTCGAACGCGGCCATCTGCGCATTGATGTCCACTTTGTGTCCCGCAAATCCGTTGAACTTATCCTCACCGAAAACCTGGTAGAATGCGTGCGTGATATTGAACCGCCCGATGTGCCCGTCGCCGGTCCACCCGACGTAATACGCGTTCACGCTATGGCCGTGGGGCGTTCCACTCGCCGAATCCCGAATGGTGCCGATCGTCTGCGGGCGCGTGAGGAATCCATTCTTGTCGTAGTGCAGCCCGCCGTCGTCGAAATTCATGTGGACGCTGAACTGCGCCGTGTAGCCCTTCCACAGGAAATCCTGCCGGAAAAGATTCGCGATGACCACCTGCTGATGCCGCGAGTCGAAGCTGTTCAGATCCGAGTAGGTGTCCTTCTCGCGCATGTTGAAATACGCGAGGTTGTACTGGATGCGGTTGTTGTCGTACGTGCCGAAGATCCGCGCTCCGAGATTCGTGTCGGAAAAAATGAACCCGCGGAAATCCGAGATGAATGGCTGGATGCCGAAGCGCGACGAGACGAAGTCGTAGTTGTCCGACAGATCGCGGATGTGCACCTCGGCAAAGGCTTCCTGTAGCGCGAAAAAATCCTTCGAGCGCGTGGTGTATCGCGTGCCGCTGAAATCATTCCGCCCATTACCCGGGATTCGCGACGGACCGGTCGTGGCGGGGGTCGTCGTGCCGTTGATGGGCACGAGAGCGCTGGCATTTCCGAGCGGCTGGAGCTGCGAGGAGAGGAAGTTGAATGCGTCGGACGGATTCACGTTCGACGTGAAAAGGCCGGGATTTCCCGACTGCGGATTCGCATTTCCCACAGTCGCCGGGACGGAACCGATCACGGCGGTGCTCGGCACCGCAGTGGTCCCCGCGCTCGTGCCTCGCGGATCGGGATTGAGCAGGCTGTTTTCCCGCACGCGCGTCCAGTTGTTGTTATAGACGGCGTTCACGCGGAGCAGCCAGCTCACGGGTTTGAATGCGGTCTCGCCCTTGAAAAGATCAAAGGCAAAGGACGTGTCGTTGGAAAACATCACCTGCTCGCCACGTCCGAAAAACTCCGCACCATTCGGCGTCGCCGTGCTCACGCCGCTCGGCACCGGCAACTTGCGGGCTTCGAAAAGTGAGAAGTTCTTAGCCGTCAGATTCAGGAAAATATCCTGCCCGATAATCGGCACGTCACCCTTCAGCCGGCTCTGGCGGTACGGGTGCCAGAGCCTCGGCGTATCGTAGTCATACGGAGTCTCAGTCGAGGGATCGCGATAGCGCTGCCAGTGCGGGAATGGCAGCATCCAGCGATTCGCCACGGGCTCGGAATTTGGCAGAAGCCCCAGTCCTTCGCGACCGAGCGGATACGAATTGTAGGTGAATGTCTTCTTGATCGGATCGCGACCGATGACCCGTCCGCGCGGCAGCTTCA
>JAYVRQ010000359.1:0-5276 GCA_043776145.1 Chthoniobacteraceae bacterium | reverse complement strand
GCTTCGCGCAGCATCCGAATCGACACGAGCATCGCGACGAGAAACGGGACGATGCGCTGGCCCACGCCGAACGCCTCCTTCGCGCCTTCGACAAATTGCTCGTACACTTTCACGCCGCGCAGCGTGGCGTAGAGCGGGAAGAAGGAGAGCAGGAACGGGACGGCGACAATCGAGACGGCGAAGAGCGCACGAACGATCGCGCTCTTTCCTTCCATCTCGGCGGGACGCGGTGGTGTGGAAAAAAATCCGCCGACCCATTCCGGGAACGCGAGCAAAACAAACATGAGCGCGAACGCTGCGACGAAAAGCACAAGGGCCGCGCCCTTTTTCCAATCGAGCGGCGAGACTTCGATGCGCTCGATCTCGGTCCCATCCGTCCCATCCGTCCCATCGCTCTTCACCGCATCGGCAGGCGCGAGCCGGAACATCGGCAGCCGCTCCAGCAGCTTCGCGGAAAGCACGCCGGAGCACGCCGCGATGCACGTCGCGAGGAACGCCGCAGGCACAATCGCCGTCGGATTTTTCGAGCCCGCGATGGCGAGCAGTCCGATGGCCGTGGTCGGGATGAGCTGGATCGACGCGGTGTTGATCGCGAGGAAAGTACACATCGCGTTCGAGGCCACGCCGGGGCGCGGGTTCAGCTTTTCGAGCAGGCTCATCGCGCGCAGGCCGAGCGGCGTTGCGGCGTTGCCGAGGCCGAGCATGTTCGCCGCCATGTTCATCACCATCGCGCCGATCGCAGGATGATCCGGCGGCACGTCGGGGAAGAGCCGCACCATGAGCGGACGCAGCACGCGGGCGATGACTTGCACGAGGCCCGACCGCTCGGCGAGCCGCATGATTCCAAGCCAGATCGCCATCACGCCGATGAGCGGGAGCGCGATTTTCATCACCGCCGTCTCCGCCGTCTCGAACGCGCCCTTCGTCATCTCGGGCAGCCTGCCGGTGAAGCCGCCGACGAGCACGGCGATGAGCAGGAAGGCGAGCCAGATGTAGTTCAGCATCGCGCGGTCAGTCCTCCCCGATCTTGAGCACCGTCTCGCGAAGGCGGCTCACGCCTTCCGTGGAAAAGCGGTCGCGCACCGCGCCGATGTAATGCCGCGCGACCGCATCCGCCGCCGCGTTTTTTTCCACGGAGGTCTCGTAGGTTTTCGGCAGAAGCCCGCCCGTGCCGTGGCGCGACGCGCAGAGCGCGAGCAATGTGCCGGCGATGCGTTCGGGAGAGCCTTTCAGGATCGAAGTCTGCGCGAGGGTGAGGTCGCAAAAATCCAGGTCGATCGCCGGTTTCCACAGCAGGGAAATGCCCGCGTCCACGCGCCGCCAGAGTTTCACATCGAGTTCATCGCGCGCCTCGGCGACGGTGATGATCGAGTTTTCCTGCGCATCCTCGGCGAACCAGCAGTCCTGCGATTCGCCATCGGCCCACTCGCGGATCTCGCGCGGCTTTTGAAAAAAAAGCACGTCGCTGTCGAAGACGAGGTAGCGATCCGTCGCGGCGAAATGCGCGGTGTCGAAGAGCTTCAGCGCGGCGGCGTGCTTGGCGCGGAATTCCTCGCAGAAGGGGAACTCCTTCAGACGCGGGACCAGCTCCGCGTCAGCCTCGACGCGGTCGATAATGCGGAGCACGTCGCCAAACGCCCGCCGGAAAAAATTGCGCGCCTTTTCCGAAAGCGTCCCATCGTCGTGCAGCACCACGGGCCACGCGAGGTCGCTTGCGCAAAACCAGCTCGCGAGCATCCACGCCGCCTCGCGCCAGTCCGCCTCGCCCGCGACCACATGCACGGGAACGGTGTGCGGCGCCTCGCCCCAGAACGGCCACTTCCACGTTTCGATTTGCTCCAGCGAGCCGGAGTCGCGGGAGGCGGCGTCGCGGCGGAGCGCGGTCCAGATTCGGCGGAGCGTGGGCGGTGGCACAGTGCGCGGGACTTCACATGGAAGCTCCGCCGCGCGCAAGTCATCACGCGGCGCATTGCCTGCTTGTCCTTCACCGGCACTCGTCACCATTCTACCGGCAAAGCAACAGCGTCATGGACAATATCGATCAACTTCTGACGGGCGTGGAAAAGCTCCCGCCCGCGCCGCGGCTGCTGCCCCAGTTGATGCAGGCGCTTTCGGACATGGACTGCGACATGGGCTCGGTCGTCGATATGATTACCTTCGACCCGGCGCTCACCGCGCGGCTCCTGCAAATGTGCAACAGCGCCTACTTCGGCCTCGCGCGACGGGTCGCCAGCGTGTCCGAGGCGGTGAGCCGGCTCGGATTTCACGAGGTCTATCACGTCGTCGCGATCATGAGCGGCGAGAAATTCCTGCGCCCCGCGCATTCGTCCGGGCTCGATGCGGAGCGCATGTGGAAGCACTCCGTCATCACCGCGTTCGCCGCGCGTTTTGTGGCGCGCGGCATTCGCGCCGATGCCGACATGCTCTTCACCGCCGGCCTTCTCCACGACATCGGCAAAGTGCCCATGGCCGAGGCGCTCAAGGGCGACTACGGCGCGCTCATCACCGACACCACGCTGCACGGGCGCTCGCTCGTCGCGCTGGAGCAGGCGAGTTTTGAACTCGATCACGCAGGCGTCGGCGGGCGGCTTTTGGAGCAGTGGAAATTTTCACCCGAATTCATCGCGAGCGTGCGCTTTCACCACGACTGCACCGCCGCGGGCGACGCCGCGCGTTACGCCGCGTGCATCGAGGTCGCCGACGCGCTCGCGCACAGCCTCGAAGATTTGCAGACCGAGGAGGAACCGCAGCCAGTCGTCATCCCCGAGGCGCTGGGTGTGCTCGGTCTTTCTTTGGAAAATCTCGCCGCACATCAGGAGGCGATCCTCCAGAGCTGGGAGTCGGTGGAAAAAATGTGCCGGCTGGTGCGGTGAACGAATTGGAAACCATTGGCCCGTGAGGGCAAAGACCAGACGCCATCAAGGGTTGTCGTGGGGCATGATCCGTTTCCTTTTGTTTCTCCCGCTTTTCATTCTGAACGCGCGGGCTTTTTCACCGGAGGAATCGCAGCTCTCAGCGGAAGCGCGCGGTGTGCTCGCGCACTCGTGTACGAAATGCCACGGCCAGCAAAAGCAGAAAGGCGGGCTGCGGCTCGACACGCGCGAAGCCGCGTTGAAAGGTGGAGACGATGGCGCGGTGCTCATGGCGGGAAAACCGGCGGAGAGTGAAATGTTGCGCCGCGTTTTGCTCCCGAAAGGGGACGAGGAAGCGATGCCGCCGAAGGACGCGACGCTCGATGCGCATGACATCGAGACGTTGCGAAAATGGATCATTGCCGGTGCGCCGTGGCCGGATGGGGAAACGGCGGGCGTCGTGTTTCAGCGCGCGCCGATCACGCCGAGGAAGCCGGAGTTTCCGGCGGGGACGGAGGATGTCGCGAACCCCGTGGACAAGTTTGTCGCCGCCTATTTTCGCGAGCGGAATGTGGCGTGGCCGCAGGGTGTCGATGACCGCATTTTTCTGCGCCGCGCGTCGCTCGATTTGCTCGGCTTGCCGCCATCGTGGGACGAGGCGTGCGCATTCACCGGCGAACGCGCGAAGGCCGTGGATGCACTTCTCGCGCGGAAGGACGACTACGCGACGCACTGGCTCGCGATGTGGAACGACGCGCTGCGCAACGACTACAGCGGCACCGGCTACATCGACGGCGGACGCAGGCAAATCAGCCGGTGGCTTTACGCGGCGCTGCGCGACGACAAACCGTTCGATGCGTTCGTGCGCGAGCTGATCGCGCCGGCGTCGGCGGAGTCGGATGGATTCATCAAGGGCATCGTGTGGCGCGGCTCGGTGAGCGCGGCGCAGCGGCGCGAGTTGCAGGCGGCGCAGAGCGTGTCGCAGGTTTTCCTCGGGCTGAATTTGAAATGCGCGAGCTGCCACGACTCGTTCATCTCCGACTACAAATTGCGCGACGCCTACGAACTTGCCGCCGTCTTTTCCGACGCGCCGCTCGACATCGCGCGCTGCGATAAACCGACCGGCGAACAAAGCGGCCCCGCGTTTTTCTGGCCCGAACTTGGAGCGATCGACACGACGAAACCGCGCGTCGAACGGCAACAACAGCTCGCCGCTTTGCTCACGAAAAAGAAAAACGGCCGGCTGGCGCGCACGCTCGTGAACCGGCTCTGGGCCTCGTGCTTTGGGCGCGGACTCGTGGAGCCGGTGGACTCGATGGACAACAAACCATGGAGTCAGGATTTGCTCGACTGGCTCGCGTGGGACTTCGCGGAAAATGGCTGGAACGTGAAGCGCACGCTGCGCGTCATCGTCACGTCGCGCGCGTATGCGCTGCCTGCGGTCGCGGTGCCCGATGCGGACGCGCTCGCGAAATCCTCGTTCGTTTTTCACGGGCCGATCGTGCGCCGGTTGAGCGCGGAGCAATTCACCGACGCCGTGAGCCGCGTGGCCGCGCCGCTTTACGCGAAGCGCGATTTCGGCAGCGACAAGGCGGACGCCGCGCTGGCAAAGGCCGCGGCGTGGATCTGGCACAGCGAGGGCGATCCGAACGGGACGGCGTTTCCGATGGGCAAGCGTTACTTCCGCACGACGCTCGAACTCCCGCCGGGTAGCAAAGTGCAGCGCGCGGCAGTCGTCGGCACGGCGGACAATACGTTCACGCTTTTCATCAATGGCCGCGAGGCGCTCGCGAGCACTGCGTGGGAAGTCGCGCGGGGCGCGGAGATCACCGACTTCCTCGTCGATGCAAAAACGCTGACCGTCGCCGTGATGGCCGACAACATCGCGCCTGGCGCGGCGGGGCTGCGGATGGCGATTGGCATTTGGATCGAGGGGCAAAAAGCGCCGCTCATCGTCGAGACGAATCCCGGCTGGCGCACGAGCGCGACGCCGCCGGATGGCTGGGAAAAACCGGGCTTCGACGATAGCGCGTGGGAGTCCGCGCTCTCGCTCCCGCCCGAGACGTGGGCGGCGCTGCGCGAGTTTCGCCTCACGTCCGAGCCCTTCCTCGTGCGCGCCGCGCTTGTGGAAAACGACGCGCTGCAAAGCGCGCTCGGCCGCCCGATCCGCGATCAGGTGACGATGAGCCGCGCGAGCCAGGCCACGTTGCTCCAGGCGCTCACGCTCACGAACGGGCGCGCCTTTTCCACCGCGCTCGACCGCGCCGCGAAGTCGTGGGACGCGCGCCTTCCCGATCCGAAACAACGCCTTACGGAACTCTACCGCGCCGCGCTGCTGCGCGAACCGCGCGCAGAGGAATTCGCCTTCGCCGATTCCGCGACGAGCGATCTGCTATGGTCGTTGCTGCTCCAGCCCGAATTCCA
>JAYVRQ010000358.1:0-1658 GCA_043776145.1 Chthoniobacteraceae bacterium | reverse complement strand
TGCTGTTTTTTCAAAGGGATCCGTCGTTTTTTCGCGGACTGGTGGAGGAATTGAAGCCGGACGTGATTCACGGGTGGGGAACAGAGGATTCTTTCGGGCTGGTGGCAAGGAAACTCGCGCCTTTCCGGCATGTGATCGGCATTCAGGGTCTCGTCACGGAATATCGCCGCCGAATCCCGCTGGAGAGCCGAACCATCCTGACCGCGATCACCGAGCGACTGACGCTGCGCTCCGCGCGCTGGGTGGTCGCGGAGAGCGACTATTCGCTGCGCGTGGCGAGGCCGCTTTGTCCGCGGGCAAAAATGCGGGTCGTCGAGCACCCGCTGCGGCGGGAGTTTTTGGAAGCCGAGCCTTCGGACGGAGTCGGATGCCGCGCGCTTTTCATCGGTGGAATCACCGAGCGGAAGGGAATCAGCGATGCGCTGAGGGCTTTCTCTCTAGCCGCACCCGGCGAGTGGTCCCTGCATGTCGTCGGCAGTGGGACGGCGGAAAGCGAAGCGCAGATGGCGAAGCTGGCGAATGAGTTGGGACTCGGTGCGCGCTTCCGGCACGACCGCGCGCTTTCAACACCAGAATTGATTACGGCAATGCGGCAATGCTCGATCTTCCTGCTCCCGACCCGGATCGATACCGGGCCGACCGCTTTGAAAGAAGCGCTGGCGATGGGACTCTGGCCGGTTTGCTACGATAACTCCGGGCCCGGCGAGTATGTGCGAAAATTCGCATTCGGTTCGCTGGCGCGCGATCTGGATCGTGGCGATCTGACGGCGACTTTGCGCACGGCGATCGAGACCAGTCCCTGGACGAATTTGAGCCTGCGACAGGGACTGCAAACGGCCAGCCGGACGACCTTTTCACGCGCGGAAATCTGGCCGCAATTGGAGAGGCTGTATTTGGAAATCAGCGAACAATCCCGCACTCATTGAGCGCACTATACAAGGCAATCGCATCAAACTGCGGGGATTGCCACCACAGCGGCAGCGCGGCAGACGGATCCCACTGACGCCGGCGAATCCAAGACGATGATTTGCCCGGGCGCACTATGGAGCTTGCTGCGTGACAGTGGGTGACGAACCGGAAAGGATCGCCGACATGTCTTTCCGCCAGAACTCCCGCCTCCTCATCCTGTTTGTCGTCGCGATCTTTGGGCTGATCGCGTTTTTCCATATTGCCAGTGCCAGGGCAGGCTACCCGCACTACCGTGATCAACATCTCGGCGCGGCGCTTTTGTATGCGAAAGGCTCGATCGACCTGCTGCATCCGGTGATTCCCGGCTTCAATGCCACGGGCACTCCCACGCTGCTCGAACTGCCGGTCTGGCAGGCGCTCGCGGCGGGAGTCTTCCGGTGGCTTGGCCCCTGGTTTGGGTGGGCCAATGCGCTGTCGCTGGTTTTGTTTGCCAGCGCCTTGTGGCCGCTGCATCGACTCGTGAAAGAATATCTCGGTGAGCGGGGCGCGTGGTGGGCGCTCATCTTCCTGCTCACGCAGCCAGTCATCATTGTTTTAAGCGGACAGGCTTCTTGCGATGGGTGGTCATTTGTCTGCGCGATCTGGTTTCTCTTCTTTGCCGATCGCCTGGTGCGGACGCAGCGGGCGGCGTGGCTCCTGCCGGTGATCGCGTGGGGCGCGCTTTCCGCGGTGGAAAAGCTGCCGCTCTT
>JAYVRQ010000357.1:0-1660 GCA_043776145.1 Chthoniobacteraceae bacterium | reverse complement strand
ACTTCCGGGCTGCCCAACTTTAATACGGTTCCGGGCATGCTTGGATGTTACCACGGTTTTTACGCAATGTCGCTTTGTTTCGCGAAGTTGGTATAAGGATACTTGCTGCGGCGACGACATTTCTTAAACCACACTAGGTAGTGTTCACGAATGCCTCACGATGAGGAAAGAGGCGACGAGGTGAACTGCTGCGAGGAAGGTCTGGCACAGTTTATCGTAGCGCGTGGCGATGCGGCGGAAGTTTTTGATCTCATTAAAGAAGCGCTAAATGCGGTTGCGCCCTCGGTAGCGCTGTTTGTCGGAGGAGGGCTTTTGACTGCGCGATCTCATTGGAGGAATCTCATATGGACCGCATGCCAGTGGCCCAACTCCGTCGGCAAATCTCGCCACGGACTACCGCTGTGATTGAGATAGAGCAGCGCTTCGAGAAAATCGCGATCCGTCAATTTCGGGGCGCTCCTGCCCACGAATGCTTGGCGGCCCCCACGGCCACCCCCAGTTTTTCCCGCATCGCATCGCTGATCAATCTGAGGACTTCGTTTTTGGCCATCCACAGTTTCCATCACAGCGTCGCCACCACGTACACATAATTCGTGAACTCTACCTAGAGCATCTACGGCCCGCTGCATTCCCCCGCCAACGTACGCAATGAACTCCCGCACATCCCTGCCGTGAAACCCTTCGCCGACTTTCGCGCCTATTCCAAAGCGGTTCGGGAGCTTGCCCGCTGGCATCTGAACTATGAGACCGTGGCCACAGTGCCTGAGCTCTCTCAGGCGTGAGACTACGGCTGGGCGCGGACGAAGATTTCTTTGCGCTCCCTCGCGGCTCTGCTAGCTACGCCGCCCCATGCGAATTCTTGTTACTGGCGGCTGCGGTTTCATCGGCAGCAATTTTGTGCGGCTGGTGCTCTCTACCCGGCCGACTTGGTCGGTTCATAATGTGGACCTTCTTACTTACGCCGGCAATCCGGCCAATCTTGTCGATGTCGTTCCGGAGGCGGGTTCCCGCTACGTCTTTCACAAGGCGGATATCGCGGACGCGGCTGCGATGGAGAAGATTTTTTCGGAAGGAAAATTCGATGCGGTGGTGAATTTTGCGGCGGAGTCGCATGTGGATAATTCGATCAAAAATCCGATGCTCTTCATCGTGACGAATGTGCTCGGAACCGCCACGCTCCTGAACGCGGCCAAGCAGCACAGGGTCACGCGCTTTTTGCAAATCGGAACGGATGAAGTCTATGGCTCTCTGGGCCCGACGGGACGCTTCACCGAGTTGTCGCCGCTGCAGCCGAGTTCCCCATACTCCGCGAGCAAGACGAGTGCGGACCTGCTCGCATTGGCGCATTTTCATACCTTCAAGCAGGAGGTGCTCGTGACACGCTGCTCGAATAACTACGGGCCGTATCAGTTCCCCGAGAAACTCATCCCACTAATGATCACGAACGCGATGGGCGACATCCCGCTGCCTGTCTATGGCGACGGACTTAATGTGCGCGACTGGATCCACGTCCACGATCACAATGAGGCTGCGCTCGCCGTGCTCGAAAAAGGACGGCCCGGAGAGGTCTATAACATCGGCGGCGACGGCGAGATGACGAACATCGAAGTGGTGAAGATGATTCTCGCCGAACTCGGCAAGCCGGAGTCATTGATCAAAT
>JAYVRQ010000356.1:0-5282 GCA_043776145.1 Chthoniobacteraceae bacterium | reverse complement strand
GAGCCGTTCAATCCCGACCGCGTGTACGAGGCGGAACTCGAAGGCGTGAGCTTCGGCTGGCCGAGTCTCGGCGGACTGCTCGCCCCGCTGCGCACGCTTACGTTTTGGAAAATGAAGGACCGCGCGAAATCGTTCGGCGAAACCGGCGGCTTTCGCTTTCTCACGCAGATCCAGCAGACCGGCGGGGAGAAAGTGCGCGTGCATTTGATGGGTCACAGCTTCGGCTGCATCGTCGTGGCCTCCACGCTTGCCGGGCCGGGTGGTGTTGGAAAACTCGTGCGCCCCGTGAACACGCTCGCGCTCATGCAGGGCGCGCTCTCGCTCTGGTCCTTCTGCGCGGACATTCCCTCGAAGCCAGGACGGCCTGGATTTTTCCGCTCGATCGTCGATGGCGGAAAGGTGAGCGGCCCGATCCTCATCACGATCTCCGCAAAAGACACGGCGGTCGGGCGCTACTATCCCATCGCCGCAGGAGCGCGCGGCGACGTGCAATTTGCACCTGGCACGCTGCCGAAATTCGGCGCGGTCGGTTCGTTCGGCGCGCGCGGTGCCGGGCTAAACATCGTCGATCTCGAAATGCAGCCTGCGGACTACGCGTACCAATTTCAGCCCGGCCACCTCTACAACCTCGAAAGCACCCGCTACATCTGCGAGGGAGGCGGCACCTCTGGCGCGCACAACGACATCGCAAAACCGGAAGTCGCGCACGCCTTTTGGTCCGCGGTGATGTGATAGTAAAAAGTAAGCAGTAGTCAGTAGTCAGACATGACCTCTGCGCATCTGCACACTGACCACTGACTACTTCTTACTTCCCACTCCGCCATGTTCCGCACCCGCTACTCGATCCCCGGCACCGCCCCGGCCACGCTCCAGCCCATCCCCGCCGAGTGCGGCGCGCAAAAGCCCGTCATCAAGCTCGTCGAATACGACACCGCCTCGCTCACCGAGCGCATCATCGAAAATCTCGCCGACCTCCCCGACCCCGCGCTCGACGACGGCAAAGTCCGCTGGCTCGATGTCGATGGCCTCGGCGACATCGAAGTGCTCAAAGCCATCGGCGAAAAATACGGCCTGCACCCGCTCGCCCTCGAAGACGTGCTGAACATGGGCCAGCGCCCGAAAGTCGAGTCCTACGACGACCATCTCTTCATCGTCATGGACATGGTTTATTACGACGGCCAGGAGCACCTGTGCGGCGAGCAGGTCAGCATGTTTCTCTGCGCGCGCATCCTCATCACCATCCAGGAGGAAATCGGCCAGGACGTGTTCGATCCCGTGCGCGCACGCATCCGCGGCGGACGCGGCTTCATCCGCAAATCCGGCGCGGACTACCTCGCCTACGCGCTCATCGACTCGATCATCGACCACTATTTCCCCGTGCTCGAAAGCCTCGGCGATTCCATCGAGGAACTGGAGGACACCGTGCTCGCAAAACCCGACCGCAGTTGCGTCAGCAAAATCCAAAACAACAAGCGCACCCTCATGCAGCTCCGCCGCTACGTGTGGCCCAGCCGCGACGTCGTCACCGCGCTGCTCCACGACGACAGCGACCGCATTTCCGCCAACACGAAGGTCTTCCTGCGCGACTGCTACGACCACACGATCCAGATCATGGACCTGCTCGAAACCTACCGCGACGTGAACTCCGGCCTGATGGAACTCTACCTCTCCGCCGTCGGCATGAAGACGAACGAAATCATGCGCGTGCTCACCGTCATGTCCTCGATCTTCATCCCGCTCACTTTCCTCGCCGGCGTTTATGGCATGAACTTCGATCGCGAAGACGGTTGGTGGAACATGCCCGAACTGCATCAGCCCTGGGGCTACCTCGCCTGCCTCGGCCTCATGGCCACCATCGCCATCGGACAAATCATTTTCTTCAAAAGAAAAAAGTGGCTGTAGATGCGAGGATAGACTGCCGTTGTCCGCTCCTCGATGGCTTGATTCGCACATGAATGTTTCGCTCCACACCAGCGCACTTGCCGCGATTGCGCACGCAGAGGTATTCGCGCCCTGGCTTGAAAACGCAGCACGCACTTCCGCAAAAACGCGTCAGCCAATCGCCGTGCTCGTACCGCTGAGCGCGGACGCTTACGCGCTAAAAGCACGTGCGCTGGCAACAGGCACTGGTCTGCTCGGCATCCATTTTCTAACGCCGGGAAAACTCCGCGACCTGCTCGCGCGGCATCTTGCGCTCACCACACGCACGCCGCTCCGCGAGCATCTCCGCCTGCTCCTCGCGACCGCCGCCGAGCGCGTGGGAAAAGACGCGGCCCCGATCGCCGCCTCGCCGGATCAACTGCTCAAAGCCATCGACCTCATCGGCAGCGGCGGCTGGAGCTTTGCCGAAGCGGGACCGGCGCGCCTGCGTCCCGTCGTCGCCGAATTTCACCGCCTGCTCGACGCCGCCGGTTTTTCCATGATGCACGACGCCGACCGCGCGCTGCTCGCCGCCGCGCCATCCGCGCCGCCGTTGTTTTCCGCGCTCTTCGTCACCGGGTTCAACGCGCTGCACTGGCCGCTCTGGCCGCTGCTCGAAGCCGCCGCGCGCTCCGCGGAAAACGCCACCGTTTGCCTCACCGACCCGCGCACGGAAGCCGAAGACCTCGACGCCGCCTGGATCGGAACGTGGGAGGAGACGTTCAGCCCATCGAGTCCCATCGCGTCCCATCAGTCCCATTCGTCCCATCCCGAAAGCGTCACGTTTCTCGTCGGGCGCGACACCGCGGAGCAGGCGCGGGCCATCGTTGCGCAGGCGTTGCAGTTCCTCGCCGATCCAGCGTGCGAGCGGCTCGGCATTCTTTTTCCCGCCACGGGCGCGCTTCCCCGCCGCGTCGCCGCGCTGCTCGCGGAGCACGCCGTCCCGCATCACGACGGCCTCGCGCATCAGGCTCCCGGCGAATTGGAAGACGCGGCCTGGCCCGCGTGGCTCGCCTTGCAGGAAAGCCCGCGCCTGCCCGCGCTGCTCCGCTTTCTCCACTCGCGCGCGGAGGAAAATTTCGCGGGCCTCGAGGTCGCGAAAGCCGCGGACGAATTGCAGCGCGTCTATCAGGAAATTTTGCTCGACGATCTTTCTGTGCTCGCCGCGTACCTCGCGTGCCATTCGCGCCGGCATCACGCCCCGGCACTCGCCGCCGCGCTCGATGCGCTCCCGTTTTTACCCGACCGCGCCACGCTCGCCGACTTCATCGAACGCAGCGGCGCGATCTTCCGCGATCTAGGCTGGAAGCGGCGCGCGGAGGAATTGCAGCGCCTCGCCGCCGACTGGCGCGGCGCGTTGAAGCTCGCGATTTCGCGTCATGCGTGGCTGCGTTGGCTCGGTGAAATCCTCGTCTCGTGGCGGGCCGAGCGCGCCACCGAGGGAGCGCATCCCTACAGCCGCCTGCACCTGCTGCCATACGCGCAGGCCGAATCGCAAACGTGGTCGCACCTCATCGCGACCGGCTTGAACGAAGGCCAGTGGCCGCCCGCGCTCGAAGACTCCGGCTTCGTCGGCGAGGAGGAAATCGCCGCGCTCAACCAGCGCCTCCGCGCGCTCAACACGCGCGCCACCACGCAGGGCCGGCAGGGCGAGGGACACACCGCCGTGCAGCCCGGCAAAGCCTTCTGCCTCGGCCCCGCGCAGCGCCGCGCGCTCGTCGCGCGCCAGTTTTTCAACACGCTCGAATCCGCGACCACCGCGCTCGCCATCACCGCGCAGCTTCACGACGAAGCCGCGCCCGAGCGCCCGTTCAACGCGAGCGAGTTTTTCGCCCAGCTCTATTTCAGCGCGCGCGGACGCGCCATCGCGCAGGACACGATGACCGCGCTCCACGCCGAAACCGCGCGCTGGCTCGCCGCGAGCGGAATGTGGAAAACGCCCGCGCCCGATCTCGCCGCCGTGCAGCCGACCCGCCGCGCGTACGATGCGCGGCGCAGTCCCGCGCAGCCTTTCGGCGAGTACGAATTTGCCCTGCGCACACCGCCGCAACCGCCGCTGCGCCTCGCTGCGAAACGCTGGGAGGACGCACTCGCCGCACCCGCCGAAGTGTGGCTGCAAGCCATTCTCGGCGTGGCGTCGAAAGGCGGCGATGAGGAAACTCCGTGGGCGCTCGCGCAAGGCAACTGGGTCCACGACTGGCTCCGCGCCATTGCTGGAAACGCCGAACCGCAAACCTTCGCGCCGCTGCCATCGCCGGCGGAAATCAGCGCGCGCGTCCGCGCGGCGGCGGATGTTTTCCGCGTGCGCGTGTCGGCCACGCTCGCCACCCAGCGGCGCGCGCTCCCGGATTGGTGGGCGTCCGCGTGGGAGCAGGCACTCGGCATCGCCACCGCGCTCGCCGAAAGCGTCGCGCACATCGAAGGCCGCAGTCACGCCGCCGTCGAATGGAAGCTCCCCGAAACCGCGCTGCCCATCGACGGCGGCGCGCTCCACATCCGCGGGCGCATCGACCTTCTGCTCACCACCGCCGCGACGATCGAAGACGCCTGGCTCGTCGATTATAAAACCGGCAACCGCGCCGCGCTGCGCATGAAAGACCTCACGCGCGGCGACGGCGTGCAGCTCGCGCTTTACGCGCTGGCCCTGCGCGCGGCGGGCGCGCACGCCGTCGGCCTCAGCCTGCTCACGCCCGGCGCGGCGCTCGACCAGCCGCAGCTCGTGCTCGCCGATCTCGACGCGCTCGGAGGCTTGTGGCGCGGGCTTTGGCGAATGCAGGAAACCGGCGTCTTCGGAATGCGCGGCGCACTGAGAACTGAGTTCGGTTTTCGCGGCGACTACCCGCTCGCCACGCTCGCCATCGACGAGGAAATCCTTGCCGAAAAATGGAGCCTCACGCACCCGGATTTCGCGGACGCGGAGGATGAGCCATGAGCGAGCCGCGCGACCAGCCGCAGCGCACGCGCTTCATTTCGGGGTTGGAAAAAAACTTCTCCGTCGTCGCCTCCGCGGGCAGCGGCAAGACGCGCGCGATCACCGATCGCATCGTCGCGCTCGCGCGCCACGAACACGCGGCGGACTGGCTCCCCGCGCTCGTCGTCGTGACCTACACGAACCGCGCCGCCGCCGAGATGCAGCAGCGCGCGCGGCAGAGCATCGTCGAGGCGGGCGTGCGGCCCGAAGTGCTCGCCGCGTTCAACCGCGCGTTCTTCGGCACGATCCACAGCCTGTGCATGAGGCTGCTGCGCCAGCACGGGCATCATCTCGGGCTGCCGGGCCGGATCGAGCATCTCGATGAAAGCAACGACGCCGCGCTGTGGACGGAATTTCTCCAGCAGCACACGACGCTCGGCGGCGCGCTCGA
>JAYVRQ010000355.1:0-5282 GCA_043776145.1 Chthoniobacteraceae bacterium | reverse complement strand
CCGGAGCTTTCCAGGCAATAATAATAGCCGGGATCGAGCGTGAACCGAAGCTCCCCCGCACCGGGCGCGACAGGGCGGAGGCCGAGGGTGAATTGCGCGCGGGCCGATGTGAAGGCGGCAAGACAAACAGCCAATGTGGCAAGCAGGCGGCGGAGATTCATAAATCGAAGAGTGGGATGCCGACACGCGACAATCGCCGTCCGGTGGCAGGTGGCAATGATGTTTCTCCACACTTTTTCATGGCAATCCATCGTTTGGTGGATGCGGTGCAAGTCGCCGTCGCCATAACGAAAGAGTGGCGTGCCCCGCAGTCCGCGCGATTTTGATTTTCACGACGCCCGCCAAGGCAGCTACCGTGCCGCCATGCTTCAGCTCGACAAAGTGACCCGCGCGGAATTCGCCGCGTGCCTAGACACGCCCTTTGAACTCATCACGGAAACGCAGGGCTTCGTGCTCACGCTCATCGAGACGCGCAACCTCGGCGCGGCGCGTCCCGGCGCTCCGCGAAAACCGTTCGCGTTGAAATTTCGCGGGACGCCCGACATGCGACTGCCGCAGCAAACCCACCGCCTGCATCACTCGCAGATGGGCACGATGGAAATCTTCCTCGTGCAAATCGGGGCCGATTTGGACGGCTCGTATTTCGAGGCGGTTTTCAATTGACCGCGCGCGGCGGAACCCGCCGCGACGCGCACAACCCTCGTTCCCAAACTTCGTTTGGGAATACGATTGCGGGCGAAACCTATTTCGCGTGGGAGGGGTGTCTGCGTGCTGGCCGCACACCGAGCCCGCCCGCGGAACACCCCCGCCTGCGAAACGGAGTTTCGCTCCCAAGTGCGTTCTCAAACAAAGTTTGGGAGCGAGGGGCGTTGCGCGCGCTCCGCACTTCCGAGCGACTACGCACCGCCCGCTGGCTCGCCTGGCTTCAGTCGAAATGACAGTTTTTTTGAGGCGTCCGCATCTGCGATGCGGCGCGGTGCATTGACACCCGTTTGCGGGCCACTACCCTCGCGCCTCCTTTATGAAAAAAGTGATCGCCACTTTCGAAGCACCCGCCGCCGTCGGTCCATATTCGCAGGCCGTCGCGGTCGGCGGACTGCTGTTTTGCGCGGGACAGATTCCGCTCGATCCGGCGACCGGCGAAATCGTCGCGGGCGATATGGCGGCGCAGACGGAGCGCGTGTGCGCAAACATCGCGGCGGTGTTGAAAGCGGGCGGGATGACGTTTGCGAATGTGGTGAAGGCGACGGTGTTCCTCACCGACATGGCGCACTTCGCGGCGATGAACGCGGTGTACGCGAAATATTTCACCGAGCCATTCCCGGCGCGCTCGACCATCGCCGTCGCGGGGCTGCCGCGCGGCGCGCAGGTCGAGATCGAAGTCGTCGCGGCCGCCTGATTTTCCACATGCTGACCCAAGCCGAAGTCCTTGATCTTTTCCGCCAAACCAACGCGCTGCTCGACGGTCATTTCGTGCTGCGCTCGGGCCTGCACTCGCGGCAATTTTTCCAATGCGCGCTGCTGCTGCGAAACACGGAAATCGCCGCGCGCGTCTGCGGCGCACTCGCGGAAAAACTGGGCAGTATCGACGCGGAAAGCGTGATCTCCCCCGCGCTCGGCGGAATCATCGTCGGCCATGAAGTCGCGCGCGCCCTCGGGAAGCCGCACATTTTTGTGGAGAAAGACGACGCGGGAAAACTCGTGCTGCGCCGTGGTTTCGAGATTGCGCGGGGCACGCGCTTCATCGTGGCGGAGGATGTGGTGACGCGCGGCGGTCGTGTGCAGGAGACGCTCGACATCGTGCGCGCGCTCGGCGGCGAAGTCGTCGCAGTCGCAGCCCTCGTGGATCGCAGCGGCGGAACGCTACCGGACTTCGGCTGTCCTTTCGTGTCGCTCGCGCAGCTCAACGTCGAGACCTTTGAGGCCGACAAACTCCCGCCCGATCTCGCGGGAACTCGGGCGGTGAAACCGGGGAGCGGACCGGCTTGAAGGAACCACTTATGGACACTAATGCAGAGAGTTGGAGTTCCCGCACTCCTCCTCATGAGTGTCTATTAGTGGTTCCTTCCCTTCCCGCCTTTTGGATTGAGCGCAAAAAAAAGGCAGAACCCTTTCGAGTCCTGCCTTTTTGTTGAGTTGTTTGCGGGAAGTTATTCCGCGGCCGCAGCCTTCTTGGCGCGCGGTTTCTTCGCGGGCTTCGCTTCTTCCGCGGGCGCGGCTTCAGCTTCGGCCTTGGGCTTCGCGGCTTTTTTCGCGGCGGGCTTTGGGTCCGGCGTGGCGGTTTCCACGACGACCGGGCCATCGACCCACTCGATGAAGGCCATCGGCGCGGCGTCGCTCTTGCGCTGGCCGAGTTTCACGATGCGGGTGTAGCCGCCTTTGCGCGCGGCGGAGCGTTCGGCGATTTCGCTGAAGAGCTTGAAGACCGCGCCTTCGTTGTGCCGCAGATACGAGAGCGCCAGACGGCGCGCGTGCAGCGTTTGTTTCTTCGCAATCGTGACCATCTTCTCCGCGAGCGGGCGCACGGCCTTGGCTTTTGCGAGGGTGGTTTTGATGCGGTTGTGCTCGATGAGGCTGACCACCTGGTTCGCGAGCATCGCATCGCGGTGCGCCTGGCTGCGGCCGAGCTTCACGGTTTTTCGTTTATGACGCATGGATCGTTATTCTGGTAATGCGGGCCGCAATCAGCGGGCCGCGGTGAGATTGGTGTCGCCGGCGTTGGCCTCGACGAGGCCGGGCTCGAATTTCATGCCGAGCGACAGGCTGAGTTGCGTGAGCTTCTCCTTGATTTCGTTGAGCGATTTTTTGCCGAAGTTGCGGTACTTCAGCATCTCCGCCTCTGATTTCATGGCGAGTTGGCCGACCGTGGTGATATTTGCGTTGTTCAGGCAGTTCGCGGCGCGCACGGAGAGTTCGATCTCGTTCACGCTCATGTTCAGCAGCTTCTTCATCTTCTGATTTTCCTGGCTCTGGAGCTGCGGCGTCTCGTCGAAATCGACCGCGTTTTCATCGTAGGCGTAGAAGGGCTCGAAGTGTTTTTTCAAGATCGACGAAGCCTGCACGAGCGCTTCCTCCGGCGTAATGCGTCCGTCGGTCCAGAGTTCGAGTTCGAGCTTGTCGTAATCGGTGCGCTGTCCGACGCGCGTGTTACCCACCGCGTACTTCACGCGGGTGACGGGCGAGAAGATCGAGTCGATGGCGATGGTGCCGATCGCCTGCTCGGCGTGTTTGTTTTCGTCGCCGGTGGAAAAGCCGCGTCCGACTTTCACTTCGAGTTCGGCCTCGAATTTCGTCTTCTTGTCCAGCGTGCAGATGTGCTGATTCTTGTTCACGACCTCGATCCCGTTCACTTCGGAGATGTCGCCGGCCGTGACTGCGCCTTCCTTGTTCACGCTGAGTTGCAGCGTGCGCGTGTCGTGGTCGGCGGCCTTGAATCTGATCTTCTTGAGGTTGAGCACGATGTCCGTCACGTCTTCGACGACGTGGGCCAGCGTTTGAAATTCGTGATTGGCCCCGGTGATGCGGACCGATGTGATGGCGGCACCTTCGATGGAACTGAGCAGCACGCGGCGAAGCGAGTTGCCGACGGTGTGTCCGTAGCCGGCCTCGAAGGGCTCGGCGACGAATTTGGCATATGTGTCAGAGCGCGAATCCTCGTCCTTGACGAGCGACTTCGGCATTTCGAAACGACCTAAACGAACAGGCATATTTTTGAAGGATGAAGGATGAAGGCAGAAGGATGAAGTGCGGCACCTGCCTTCACTTCTTACTTCTTACTTTCTACTTCTAACTTTGGAATTCACCGGGTTACCCCTGACGCGACGGCGGACGACCATGAGGATCGCCACCCAGGGACCAACGGTGCGTTTTTCTTTTTACGGTTACGCGCGTGGGGCGAGGAAGAGAGACGAGGGCGGCGGGGTTGTAAAGGGCAATTTTGAAAGTGGTGACAGCGTAGGAAATCGTCCTCGTCCCCGTCCTCGAAAGGCGAACGATTTTCGAGGGCGAGTGGGAGGACGATTACGAGCACGATCCAGAGTCGCGGGCTGGCACCACTTTCAACCGCACCCGCAACCGAACGCCCCCAAACATGCGTCTAGCAGTGGGACCAGTGGGATATTAACATGTTCGGCATCATGACCACAGCGACGCCAATGTTCGCCTGCTTCGCAGGAAGTGGCAGCAAAGAGTTTCAAACATTCATTTATGTCATCCTCGGTTGCTGGATTGCGACGCTGGCGTTGGGATGCGCCAACTTTGTTCTCACTTGTCTGACAGGTGACATAGGGTTCAAGACTTTCCATTTCACTTGGTTTGCGATTTATGCCGCCGCTGTCGCTGCCATGTATTTTGGTTTGTTGCCAGACGCTTTTGCGATTCTTGCCGTGCCTTTAGCTTTTGGAGTTCCTGTTCTCGTCGGTGTTCACTTCGTCACCCTGCTCCGGGAACGCCAGAGGTTTCGCATCAGCGGAGAGGAGCGTGACTCATGATGCCACCATGCAGTGCAAAAAATTTCTCCAAAATCTCCGCGCTCTCTGCGTCTCTGCGTGGCACCGCTTTCAACCGCACTTTTAGGTCACGGTGGGAATCCAGCGGGTCCGCACGTAGTCGTCCACCGCATTCTGCCACGAGCGCGGCGCGAGGCCGGTGAGGCGCGTGAGTTTGGCGGTGGACATGACGGTATAGACGGGGCGCTTTGCGATGAAGGCGGCGATGTCGGACATCTTCTGTGGTGCGACGGTGTGGCCTTTGAAAACGATGCCCGCGGCAGCGGCACAGTCGATGGCGTACTGGCCGTATTGCTGCCAGGTGCATTCGCCCGCGTTGCAGAGATGCAGCAGTCCGCCTTCGCGCACATCGTGCAGAAATGGGCGCAGCCATTGCGCGAGGTCGAGGGTGTAAGTGGGCACGGCGATCTTGTCGGCGATGGCTCCGAGCGCGTCGGTTTCGAGGGCGCGCTTGAGGATTTGATCGACGAAGCTCGGGCGATCCGGCCCGAAGACCCACGACACGCGGGCGCTCAAATGCTGCGGGTATTTTTCGAGGAGCGCGTTTTCGCCTGCGAGCTTTGAGGCGGCGTAAATGCCGAGCGGGTGCGCGGCGTCCTCCTCCACGTAAGGCGTGCGCTTTTCCCCATCGAAAACGTAGTCGGTGCTGATGTGAATCATGCGCGCGTTTTTCGCGGCGCAGATTTCACCGAGGTCGGCCACGGCTCCCGCGTTGATGCGATACGCCTCGTCCTCATGCGATTCGCAGTAATCGACATGCGTGAGCGCCGCGCA
>JAYVRQ010000354.1:0-1661 GCA_043776145.1 Chthoniobacteraceae bacterium | reverse complement strand
GTGACGGGCACCGTTCCGTTCTGGCTCACGCACATGATCGGGCGGCATCACTGCATCCTGCAAAGCCACAGCAAATATAACAACGCGCTCGAAGACGGAGACGAAGTCGTTCACCGGCAAATCGGCGGGCGCGTGATCAAACACCACTACGGCCTGACCCCCGAAACGCTGGCGAAGACCGGTGTGAACGCGGCCTCGGACCCCGAGCCAGCGCGCGTGGCTGCGGCATCCTGATTCCCCCCGACAACCCTGACTTTAGACATCCCAATTTAATGAACGAACTGTACTCCTTTATCTCCCAAGCTCTCGGCCTCACCCAAGCTCAGCCTCCACTTCAGGAAATCATTTTTGCCCTTGGATTGAGTTTCGGTCTAAATCTCATCATCGCCGGCGTCTATCGGGCGACGTATCGGGGGAGTGAGTTTTCCCAGGACTTCGTTCACATGCTCCTGATTCTCGGGACGGTCGTCTCGGTCATCGTCATGGTGGTTCACGGAGATCAGGACAAAGCGCAGGCCACGGCTTTCGGAATTTTTGCGGCGTTCTCGATCATCCGATTTAGGGCCAACGTCTCGCAATCCCGGGACATCGGATTTCTCTTCATGGCGATGGCCGCCGGACTCGGCGTGGGTGCCCGCGCCTACGGACTCGCGACGGCGACGACGATCGTCCTCTGCGCGATCGTGTACATGTTCTCGCAGGCGGACATCTTCGCCCCCGCCCGCGCCTCCCACCGGCTGCGCGTCCGGGTGACGAACGACATCGACCACGACATGGTTTTCCGCGAGACTTTCGCGAAATTTTTGCACGATTATGACTTGCTCTCCGTCGAATCAATTCAGGCTGGAATGATGACCGAGCTGCGTTACAATGTGCATCTCAAGGACACCAAGAAACCCGGCGAGTTCGTCGCTGCGATCCAGCAACTCAACGGTAACAACCGTGTCATGCTCACCTCCACCGCACCCAATCGCGTCCTTGCGACCGACTAACTCCACATCCCCGATCCTATGAAACTGACACCACGCTCATCCCTCCGTTCCCTGGGCTTCACGCTCATGGAAATCCTCGTCGTCATTGCCATCATCCTCGTCCTGGCGGCCATCGCCTTCCCGGTGTACGCGACCGTGCAGAACCGGGCGAACAAGGCTTTCGCGATGAACAACATGAAGCAGCTCGGCTCCGCCTCCGGCGCTTACACTTCGCAGAACGACGGACTGCTCCCGGCGGAAGACTCGAAAGGCACGGATAATTGGGCCTCGGCAGCGCTGCCCGAAAACGCCAAAGCTTGGTACAACGCGCTCCCGGTGCTCCTCAACCACAAAAGCGTCGCGCAATACGCGTCGAATCCGCAGGCCTACTATTCCAAGGAAAATCTCCTTTTCCTAACCGGCGCCAAGTATCCCGAGTCGGAAAAAAAACTGGTCGCGCCACTGTTCGCCATCGCCATCAACACGAAGCTCCAGCGCAAAGACGAAACCGGCGAAAAATCGGCGCGTCTTTCCCAAATCACCAATCCCGCCCGCACGGTTCTGTTTCTGGAGCAGGGGATCAAAGGCGAGGACAAGGCAATGAAGCAGCAGCCGAAATATGACGGCAGCCCCAAGGGGAGCGCAAAATCGTTCGTCGCCCGCTACAATGGCCAGGGTGCTCTCTGCTTT
>JAYVRQ010000353.1:0-5287 GCA_043776145.1 Chthoniobacteraceae bacterium | reverse complement strand
ACGTCGTCGCGCGAAAGGGTGCGGAGTTTTTGTGCGCGTCGGTGCGCGCGGATGGCTCGTGGGCGATCGACACGAATCTCGCGACGTGGACCACGACGCTCGCAATCAAGGCGCTGCCGCCGGGCGCGCTTTCACCGGAGCAGCGGATGACGCTCCGCGAATGGCTGCTCGCTCAGCAGTACCGCGTCGAGCATCCCTACACGCACGCCGCTCCGGGCGGCTGGGCGTGGACGGATTTGCCCGGTGGCGTGCCCGATGCGGACGACACGCCCGGCGCGCTGCTCGCCCTGCTCGCGCTCGGCGCGGTGGATTCCGGGACGCAGCAGGCGGGAATCGCGGGCGTGCGCTGGCTGCTCGATCTGCAAAATCGCGACGGCGGCATCCCGACATTTTGCCGCGGCTGGGGCGCGCTGCCTTTCGACCGCAGCTCGCCGGATCTCACGGCGCACACGCTCCGCGCGTGGAGCGCGTGGCTGCCGCAGCTCGATGAACGCACGAAGGCGCGCACGCTCCGCGCCATCGCACGCGGCGTTAATTTTTTAGCGAAAACGCAGCGCGCGGATGGCGCGTGGCTCCCGCTGTGGTTTGGAAATGAGCACGCGCCGGAGGATGAAAATCCCGCATACGGAACGGCGCACGTCATCCTCGCGCTGCGCGAATTGCGCGAGCGCGGCTTTCAAATTTCGGACTCCGTGCTGTCGAACGGAGTGCGCTGGCTGGTGCAGTGGCAGCGCGCGGACGGCGGCTGGAGCGGGGCGAAGGATGGCCCGGCGTCCGTGGAGGAGACGGCGCTCGCGGTTGAGGCGCTGGCAGGGACGGCGGAAGTCGCGGCGGTGGATCGCGGGGCGGCGTGGCTCGTGGCGCGCGTGGAGTCGGGCGCGTGGCGCGAGGCTGCGCCGATCGGATTTTATTTTGCGAAGCTCTGGTACTACGAACGGCTTTACCCGATGATCTGGACGGTCGGGGCGCTGGGAAAAGCGGTGCGGCTTCACCACCAGCGGTAATGGCCGGTGAGTTCAAACTCGAACAGCCGGTCCTCGGCGCGCGCTCCCTGGCCGATGTTGTGAATGACGAGGCGGCGCGTGGGTTCGAGCGGTGAAAACTGGTCACTGACGATCATGAGGTGCGGGAGATTTTTCGGCACGATGCAGGTGACGAGGTCGCCCGGCAGGTAGTCGGCGGCGTTCCGCGTGATGGGCAGGTTTTTTCCGTGGCGCTTGAAAAATGTCATCAGATTCAACACGCGGCGGTGGTCGATGTTCGCGTCGGCTTTTTTGAGGCCCCAATTTTTCGGATACGCGGAAAATGCGCGCTTCATGTCCTCGTGGATTTCCTTCTGCAAATCGAACCCGATGCCGCGGAAGGCACGGATCGCGACATCGCTGCAAACTCCGCGATCCAGCGGCACGTCGCCGCCGGGATACGGGAGCGAAACGTAGGCCGGATCGTAGGTGAGCGTCGTCCCAATCTGCGCCTCGGCGGCGGCGAGGAATTTTGCGATTTCCACCGGGCGCTCGGCGGGCAGGCGCGGCGCCGGGATGAGCAGTGCGGCCAGCGGAAAATACAATCGCTTCATGCCGCCACTTTCACGGGATGCCGGATCGGGACGCAACTGGATTTGAAAACACGCGCGAGCAGCCTTGGCGAAACGCGCGAGCGTCGATACTTTCGCCGCATGAACACGCTCTCCCGCCGCTCGTTCCTCGCCACCTCCGCCGCGACGCTCGCCGCCGCGTCCCTGTCCCAGCGCCTCTCGGCAGCCGATGCCGCCATCGGTGCGAAGGGTAATATCCATCACTCGGTCTGCAAATGGTGCTACCCGAAAGTCAGCCTCGACGACCTGTGCGCCGCAGGGAAAGAGATGGGCCTCACGTCCATCGACCTGCTCCAGCCCGCCGATTTTCCGACGTTGAAAAAATACGATCTTGTTTGCGCGATGGTCAGCAATCCGACGATCAAAGCGCCCGACGGCAAAACGCTCGGCGGCATCGAGCGCGCGTGGAATCGCAAGGAGCATCACGACCTGCTCGTGCAGGCGTACGAGCCGCAGATCGCCGCCGTCGCGGATGCGGGGATGAAGCATCTCATCTGCTTCTCGGGAAATCGCGAGAAGCTGGACGACGAGAGCGGCCTCAAGAATTGCGCCGAAGGTCTCAAGCGGTTGATGGCGCTGTGCGAAAAGCGCGGGGTCATCCTCGTCATGGAACTGCTCAACAGCCGCGTGAATCATCCCGATTACCAGTGCGACAAAAGCGCGTGGGGCATCGAACTCTGCCAGCAAATCGGCTCCGCGAATTTCAAACTGCTCTACGACATTTACCACATGCAGATCATGGAGGGCGACGTGATCGCGACGATCAAACGCAGCCACGAATACTTCGCGCACTACCACACCGGCGGCGTCCCCGGACGGCACGAGATCGACGAGACGCAGGAGTTGAATTACGGTGCGATCATGCGCGCGATCGTCGAGACCGGGCACAAGGGCCACGTCGCGCAGGAGTTCATCCCCGCGCGCGCCGACGTGCTCGCGTCGTTGAAGCAGGCGGTCGGGATTTGCGACGTGTGAATTTCACCCCCGCCATTTCCCGCCGCGAAATGCTCCGCCTCAGCGCGGGGCAAATGCTTGCGCTCGGGCTGTGGCCGGGGGCGCTGCGCGCGGAAGGGCGCGGCGATGCGGGCGAGTTCACCTTCATCGTCGTGAACGATCTGCATTATCAGAGCGAACGTTGCGGCGCGTGGTTCGAGCGCGTGGTGCGGCAGATGAAGGCGACGGAGCCGAAGCCCGCGCTGTGCCTCATCCTCGGGGATTACGCCGAGCACGGGACCGCGAAGGAAATCGGCGCGGCGAAGGATGCGTTCGACGCGCTCGGGATGCCGACGTTCGGCGTCGTCGGCAATCACGACCACACCGAAGACAACGATCGCTCGGCTTACGAAATGATTTTTCCGAAAGCACTGAACTACTCGTGCGAACACGACGGCTGGCAGTTCGTGGGGCTCGATACGACGCAGGGCCGCGCAGCAAGCGGGACGACGATCGACGCCGCTACGCTGCGCTGGGTGGACGAGCATTTGCCCGCGCTCGACAAGACGAAGCCGCTCGTGATTTTCACGCACTTCCCGCTTGGCCTGCTCACGCCGGGCCGCCCGAAAAATGCGGACGATCTGCTGATCCGTTTCAAGGAGCACAACCTGCAAGCAGTCTTCAACGGCCACTTCCACGGCTTCACCGAACGCAAACTCGGCCGCGTGACTTTGACCACGAATCGCTGCTGCGCCATCAGCCGCGAGAACCACGATGGGACGAAGGAGAAGGGTTACTTTCTCTGCACGGCGAAGGACGCGAAAGTGACGAGGACTTTCGTGGAAGTGCCTACGGTCTGAATTCGCGGTGCAGTGCGCGGAGCGAATCCGCGACGGTAACGAGGTCGCCGACGATAACAAACATGCGGAACGCATGATCGCCCGGCGCGCCGCCGGACTCGTCGCGCACACGGAAGACGCAGTTCCATTTCACCACCTTCTCCGCCGCGAAACGGAAGCGCCCGAACGTCGGCCCGGTTGTGTGCGGCGCATTTTGTGGCGGCGAAAAAATGCCCATCGCGTGCGCGCCGTCCGGCGTCGCGAGCACGACCGGGCGCGCGATCTCGCCGGGGCCGTCGCTGAGCGGTTCGAGCGCGCCGGTTTGCGGATTGAATTGGAGAAACCGCCCGAACTCCGGCGGCATGTATCCCGTCAGCGCCTCGAAAACCGCGTGCGTGTGGCGCTCGCCTGCGGGCACTTTGAAAACGACCTCGTAGCTGATGACATTCTCCAAATCCTTGAAGCCGATGCGCACGCGCTTCGTGAGCAGATGATCGGAAAGCACGGTCGTGTTCTTCGCAAGCTGGCCGCCTGAGCGTTCACCCGGCACGAGCCAGAACGCCATCTGCGTCACGGATTCGAGCGCGTTCTTTTCCGCATGAAGCGAAAGCAACCGGCTGGAAGTCTTGTTCCCGAGCCCATCCGTGCGTGAACCGGCTTCGGTGGGATTAAACGTCTCATTCAAAATCGGCGAACCGAAATCGAAGTTCGCCGCCGACTGCAACTGCCGCCCGTGATCGTGCGAGTCGATGAACTCCCTCCCTCCCCAAGTCAGCGAATGAATCGCGCCCGCGCAGCGCGCCGTCATCGTGATGACGATTTCCGCATTCCCCGCATTCGCACGAATCACGGCGTCGCCCGAGACTGTTGGAGATTCCGCGATTGCGCCGCCAGAAAAGGCAGCGGCAATCAGTGAAAAACCAACGAGCCGACTACGCATCGGGAAGCTGCACGAGCAGCTCGGCGATGCGCCCTTCAAGACGATCATCGTGTTCAACCTTTGCCGGACCTCGCAAGATCTCGGCTTCCTGCGCAAGCGGGAGAGCGCGCAGGAGAAATTCCTGCGCCACCGACGCATCGCCCTCGTGGAAGTGAATGCGACCTATTTCAAAGAGACAATCCGCCCGCATGTGAACATCGCTCCATTCATCACGAGGACCGCCAGTGCGAAAGTGATTGTCCCGGCCAGACTCGACGCAATCGAGCGCACGGGAAAAATATCCGATGCGCTCGCGTCCGTCCTCCGTCCACACACCCAACGAATGCCAGGCGAGCGCGACTTCGATTCCCGCCGCGGCGGCTTTTTCGACAGCTTGACGAAACATCTCCTGATGATGCCTGCGCAATGAGGCGTCCTCGATGCCGTGCTCCATCATCTTTTGGACAAAGAGCATCATGGCCTGGCCGAGCGCCTTGCGGTGCTCCTGCTCTTCGGGATTCAAGCTGGAGAAATCTTGAGCCATCAGTGCCAGTCGATTTCGACGCTTTTTTTCTGCTGAAAGCGGTCGGTGTAAAAGAGGCGCTTTTTCTGCGCGCCGTATTCGTGGACGAGCTTCGTGCATTTCACGTCGAAGCAGCAGTATTCCGCGATGTCCAAAAGTTTGCCCTCTCGCCACCAGCGGATTGCGTCGAGTCCGTCGCCGGTTTTTCCCACGCCGAGGCTTGCGCTCGCGACAGCGTCGAGGGCGAGGCGGTGGCCGAGTGCGGCGTCGATGTCCACAAGCATGTCCAGCGTGCGGCACTGGTGCGGGAGGTCGAGCACGGTGTAGCCCATGAGCACTTCGTAGTCGAAATTGATCACATTAAACCCCACCACGAGGTCGGCGCGCAGGAGCTGTTGCACGAGGTCGTCCACGCGCTTCTCGCTGAAGATTTGGTACTCGCCGAGCTTCGTGCTGTAAGTCACGCCGAGGCTCATGCC
>JAYVRQ010000352.1:0-5295 GCA_043776145.1 Chthoniobacteraceae bacterium | reverse complement strand
AATTTTCGCGCCCTCGCGGATCGCATCGAAAACACCGTGGATTATTTCGTGGTCGCGCAGACCGTGCAGACGCTTGCATCCGCAAAGCCGCGTCGTCTGCTCGAAACGCTGGCGGAAGAAATCGCGGACGAAGTGCTCGCGCGATTTCCGGTGCGCGCGGTCGTGGTGGAATTGCGCAAGTTCATCCTGCCCGACACCGCGTTTGTCGCGGTGCGATTGCGGCGCGAGCGCAGCGGCGCGGATTGAACGGCCCGCGCGGTTGCCTGTCTGAGAAGGCCAACCAACATCCATCCAGTGAAACCTCCCGAATTTCTCCTCGCCGGAAACGGTGCCTGCGCCATCGCGCTGCCGTCGCCGCTCGAAACCGCTTTCTCAATCGCCGCCGCGCCTGTTACGAAGGCGCGGACGATGGAGAAAGATGAAAGCCGCCAGCAAGATGACGAATTGATCGCCCGCGCCCAGGCGGGGGACGCCTCGGCGTTCGACGATCTCATCGTCAAATACAGCCAGCGCCTTTACGGACTCGTGTACAACATGACCTCGAACCACGAGGACACGAACGATCTGATGCAGGATATTTGGTCGAAGGCTTACCGCTCGATTCCCGGCTTCCGCGGCAAGTCGTCGTTCTACACCTGGATTCATTCGATCGGCGTGAACATGACGATCAACTTCCTGAAAAAACGCAGCCGCCGGTATCACATGTCGCTCGATGACATCGACTCGAATTTGCAGAACGACAAAGAGTTCATTGAACTCACCGCGAGCAGCACGCCGGTGCGCGAGGCGGACCTGAGCGAGCTGCAAAAAAGGTTGAACGAGGCCATGCAAAAGCTGTCTGAGGACCACCGCGCCGCCGTGACGATGTTCGATATTCAAGGCATGCCACATGCCGAAATCGCCAAGATCCTCGGAATCTCCGAGGGGACCGTCCGCTCCCGACTCTTCTACGCGCACCGCCAGTTGCAGAATTTTCTGTCCGAATTCCACTAAACCGCCACGCCCTGCATGACCGAAGAACAACTCACCGCACTGCTCCGCATCAAGCGATTCGAGCAACCGCCTCCGCAATACTTTGACCGGCTGCTGGAAAACATCCACCGCCGTCAGCGCGAGGAGTTGCTGCATCGCCCGCTGTGGAGGATCGCGGTCGAGCGCGTGCAGACTTTTTTCAGCGAGCACAGCATGGGCAATGTTTCCTACGCCGGTGCGATGGCGGCGGCGCTCGTGGTGGGAGCGGGGGGCATCGCGATGATGCTGCCGGGGGAAATCGAGCAGCGGAATTTTGTGGCGGCGGCGACGCCGAAGCAGCCGAAAGCGGGGTCGCTGCTCACGCTGCAATCGCGCCCGTCGTCCGCGCCGGTGCTTCCCGTGACCTTTGAACCCCAACTCACTCAGCCAGCGCGCGCCTTCGCCTCGAAGGATCCGCGCTACGTCATCGACGCCCGGCCTGCGAGCTATGAGCCCGAGGCGTCGATCCAGTTTTAGCTGGCGCATGGGCAGGCATTTCAAAAGCCCCGTGCGGCATCTGGCATTGGGAATCAGTTGCGCGGTGCTGGCGGCCCCGATCGTTTTGGCGCAGGAAAATGGGAGCACGCCATCCGTTGCGGAAGCCATCTCGCAAGAGGTTCGCGCGGTCTTTCAAAAATGCCGGAAGGCGGTCGTGAAAATCGAAGCGACGGATATGCACGGCACGCTTTCGGGGTCGGGATTTTTTATCGATCCGAACGGGACGATTCTCACGTCGTACACCGTCGGCGGCGAATCCCGCGACATCATGGTTTCCAGCGGCGGTGCGCGCCTTCCCGCGCGGAGGCTCGTCAGCGATCCGCGCAGTGGCGTCGCCATTTTGAAGGTCGATGCCGAGACGCCATTCGTGACGCTCGGAAAGTCGCGCGATTTGCCGCTTGCCGCTCCGGTCATCACGATCGGCTATCCGATGGACCTGCCAGTTTCGCCGAGCTTTGGCACGGTCGCGGGCTTCGACATCAAATATGGCGGACGCTATTTCGCGACGATGCACATCCGCGCGAATGTTCCCGTGCAGCGCGGCCAGGGCGGCGCGCCGCTGCTGAATCTGCGCGGTGAAGTCGTCGGAATTTTAATCAGCAGCCTCGACGCCGGCAGCGCCGCGTTTGCCCTGCCGATTGAGGCGGCGGAAAAGGTGCGCAAAGATTTCGTGCGTTTCGGCGAAGTGCGTCCGGGCTGGCTCGGAGTCGGCGTGCATCCCGCGCTTGCCGCAGTCGCAGGCTCGACCGCGCAGATCGACCAGATTTATGACGATGCACCAGGAATCAAGGCCGGGCTTGAAAAGGACGACGTCATCATCGGCATCGGCGACCGGAAAATCACCTCGCCGGAAGATGTGCTCGACGCTGCGTTTTTCACGACCGCCGAGGATGAATTAACTGTCAAAGTCTGGCGTGGTGGCGCGGAACTCGCGCTGACGGTGACGCCAACGGATCATCCCAGCAGCGCCCATGCTTCCGCGCCTGGGATGCCGCGCTTGCAGGCGATTCCCACTTCGTCCGAGCGCGTGCTGCAACCGCCCGCGCCGTTTGGCGACGGGAGGTAGCAGCGACGGAGTTTACTCCTCGCGCATCAGGACTAACTGCGCGTCGTATTCGCCGAAGAGCCGCAGCGAAAGTGTGCCCGAGTTGTCTCCGTTCTTCACGCCCGAGACTTCGATGGGGAATTCCTGCTTTTCCGCCACGCGCTTTTTGATCGGCACTCGGAGTACCGGCTCCTTGTCCTTTGCATAGACAACCAATTCCAGGCCAGCGGCATCCGTTTTCGTCGCGCCGAGATAATACAGGCTCACCTCCCGTTCCTTTTCGCCATCCGCGATCGTGAGGTGCCGGAGTTTTTCCGGCGTGGTCGCCTTTCCATCCACGGCCACCACGAGTTTCAGCATCCACAATTGACCGAGCGGCGTGATCGCGGAATTCGCCGCCGCAAGAAGTTCGACGGTGAGCTTGCGATCCGGCAGCACGATCAGACCGACGCCCTCGGTCTTGATGCCCTGCGGTTTTTCGAGATCGGTTTCCACGGCAAACGGCGCATCCGTGATTCGCGACGCACTTTCCGAAAGTTTGCGCGCGGCCTTCTGCGCTTCATTGAGTTCGATCGCATCCTGCGCAAGCAGTGCGGGTGTGAACGCGGCGAGTGCCGCGAAGGTGATGAGTTTTTTCATGTGGTAAATGCGCGAGTATTCATGCGCGCTCTACATTTCACACCCTAAGATTCTTGCACTCAAGCCGTGGAGTGAAAGAAGTTCACCCTGCATCCCAACCTATGAAACACTCCGCATCCGCAATCCTCTTCCTCGCCACCCTCGCCACCGCCCGTTCCGCCGATCTCATTCCGACCGGTGAATTCAGCAGACAGCAAATTTCCAAACAGTTTTGGGCGGAGGGCGCGAACTTTGGCGACTTCAACAAGGACGGAAAGATGGACATCGTGTGCGGGCCGTATTGGTGGGAAGGCCCGGACTTTACAACGCGCCACACCTATTCCGACGACGCGAAGACTTCCACAATCGCGAAAGGGGACGGAACCACGGAGACGATTTCCGGATTCAAGGGTGCGCTCAGTACCGAGAACGACTACTCGAAAAATTTCCTCGCCTATACCCATGACTTCAATGCGGATGGCTGGACGGACATTCTAATCCTCGGTTTTCCAGGCGAGCAAAGTTGGTGGTATGAAAACCCGCAGGGCAAGGATGGGCCGTGGGTGCAGCATGTCGCCTTGGATGTCACCGATAACGAATCGCCGACCTTTACGGACATCACTGGCGACGGAAAACCGGAGATCGTCTGTAACTCCGGCGGATACTTTGGCTACGCGGAATTCGATCCGAAGAACGCGGGCGAGAAATTCAAATGGCACAACATTTCTCCGAAAGGACCGTGGCAGCGTTTCACGCATGGCATCGGCGTGGGCGATGTGAATGGCGATGGGAAGATGGACATTCTCGAAAAGGACGGCTGGTGGGAACAGCCGGCCTCGCTCGCCGGCGATCCCGTGTGGACAAAACACGACGCGCTTTTCGGCGGCGGCGGCTCGCAGATGTTTGCCTACGATGTGAATGGCGATGGCAGGAACGATGTCATCACCAGCCTCGCCGCGCATGGGTATGGACTCGTGTGGTTCGAGCAGACGAATGAAGGCGGCGCGATGGGTTGGACCAAGCATCTCATCGTCGGCGACAAACCTGAGCAGAACCCACAAGGCATCGTGTTTTCGCAACTTCACGCCGTCGATTTGATCGACATGAACGGCGATGGCTTGAAGGACATCGTCACCGGCAAACGCTTCTGGGCGCACGGCCCCAGCAACGATGCGGACCCGAACGGGACGCCGGTGTTGTATTGGTTCGAGCTAAAGCGCGAAGGTGGAAAAGCGAGCTACGTGGCGCACCTCATCGACGACGCCTCCGGCGTCGGCACCCAAGTCGTCGCGGGTGACATCAACGGCGACAAAAAGCCCGACGTGGTCGTGGGCAACAAGCGGGGAACTTTTGTGTTTCTGCGGAAGTGATCGAGCTGATGAGTTAGCCCTTCGCGGCGGCTCATCGAATTGTTGCGACATGCACCGCGTTGTTTTCCTCATCGCATTTTTCTTGTTTGCGTCCGCCCGCGCTGAGCAGCGATTGCCGAATATCGTCATCATCTTTACCGACGATCAGGGCTATGCGGATGTCGGCGTTTTTGGGGCGAAAGGATTCATCACGCCGAACCTCGACCGCATGGCGTCGGAGGGACGCAAGTTCACGAACTTCCATGTGTCGCAGCCGGTCTGCTCCGCGTCGCGCACGGCGCTGCTGACGGGCTGCTACTCGAATCGGCTCGGCATTCACGGCGCGCTTGGGCCGCGCGATCCGCGTGGGATTTCCGACAAGGAGATGACGCTCGCGCAATTGCTGAAACAGAAAGGCTACGCGACGGGCATGGCGGGGAAGTGGCACATGGGTCGCGCGCCGCAATTCCTCCCGACGCATCACGGCTTCGACGAATACTTTGGCCTGCCCTACTCGAACGACATGTGGCCGCCGCATCCCGAGGCGAAGCAGGGCACGTATCCGACGCTGCCGCTGATCGAGGGGAACAAGGTGGTGAAGGAGGCCGTGACGCACGAGGATCAGGCGCAGCTCACGACTTGGTACACGGAGCGCGCGGTGAAGTTCATCGAGAAGAACAAGGACAAGCCGTTTTTCTTTTACCTCGCCCACAGCATGGTGCATGTGCCGCTGCATGTGAGCAGCAAGTTCAAGGGCAAGTCCGCGCAGGGACT
>JAYVRQ010000351.1:0-5319 GCA_043776145.1 Chthoniobacteraceae bacterium | reverse complement strand
GGGGTCGTGGTTTCGTCCGGCATTTTCACGGCCATTGGCTAGGGCGGCGGAGTCATCGGCGAACGGGGTTTGGCGGCGGGGTGGATTTCATCGTTCGTGGGTGAGACGGGTGGGGCGGGAGTTTGTTAGAAAATTGGGCGGCGGTCATTTTGAAAACGCAGAGACGCAGAGGCGCAGTCAAAGTAGTCCGCGACTTTAGTCGGCACAGCATTCGAGTAATCGACGCGTGTTTTGTTTCCGAACGCCGTGCCGACTGAAGTCGCGGACTACTTTGGCAGCGGCTGCCCTGCGCCAAGTCTCTGCGTTTTCAAAAAAGCGGCGATCAAACGTCGGCGCTTTCGACTTCTCTCGGTGCTTTCATCTCAGGGGGCGCGTTTTTCTTTCCCCGAAAAAGCCGCCCGAAATCCGCGAAGAGCGTATAGACGACGGGGATGACGAGCAGTGTGAGGAAGGTGCTCGTGAGCATTCCGCCGACGACGGCGACGCCCATCGGGCGGCGGCTTTCCGCGCCGGCTCCGAAGCCGATCGCGATGGGCAGGATGCCGGCGATGGTCGCGAAGCTCGTCATCAGGATCGGGCGCAGGCGCGTCATGCCGGCGGATTTCATCGCTTCGAGCGCGGTCTTGCCGGCGGCCATTTGCTGGTTGGCGAATTCGACGAGCAGGATCGAGTTTTTCGTGACGAGGCCGACGAGCAGGATGAGGCCGATTTGGGAGAAGAGGTTGAGATTCATCGCGGGGATGCGCGGGATGAAGCGCGCGAGTGTGTGCGCCCAGCCGGGGGCGCTCGGCGCGAAGTGCGTCATCGAATACAGCATGGTGCCGAGCACGTTCACCCAGCCCAGGAGCCACAGCGCGCCGAAGGCGCCGAGCGCGGCGAGCGGCAGCGCGAGCATGACGGTGAACGGATGCACGAGGCTCTCGAACTGCGCGGCGAGCACCATATAGACGATGATGATGGCGAGCAGCAGGACGAAATAGACTTCGCCGCCGGTGTCCTTGAGATCGCGCGCCTCGCCGCTCCATTGGTAGCGGAAACCGGGCGGCAGGTCTTCGCCGAGGATGGCGTCGATGCGATCGACGGCGGTGCCGAGCGGGATGCCGACGGGCGTCGCCTGGATTTCGGCGCTGCGCAGGCGGTTGTAGTGATTGATCTGGCCGGGCGCGGCGAGCGCCTGCGTTTGCACGACGGAGGCAAGCTGGATGAGTTGCCCGCTTTTGGCGCGCACGTACACACTTTCGAGATCGTGCGATGTAAGGCGGGATTCGCGTTCGAGTTGAACGATCACGTCGTATTCCTTGCCCTCGACTTTCACTTTGCTGAGGTCGAGTCCGCCGAAAAGTATCTGCATCGTGCGCGAGATTTCCTCGATGCTCACGCCAAGCGCGGCGGCGCGGTCGCGGTCGATGGTCACGCGGAGTTCGGGTTTGTCGATTTGGAAAACGCTGCGGACGTTGAGCAGCCAGCCTTCGCCGCGAAGTTTGTTGGCGAGCTTCCCGGCGTACGTGGCGAGCGCGTCGAGGTCTTGGTTTTGGAGTTGAAGCGTGAGCGATTGTCCGAAGCCGCGCCCGATCGCCTTTGGCACGATGGCGAAGGCGAGCGCGCCCTCGACTTCACCGAAAAAGCGCGCCTGCATTCCCGTCGGGCCGCCGACCAAATCCTGCACACTGCGACGCGGGCCGCCGTGAAATTTGATGAACATGAGTCCGCTCGAAGGATCGCCCGGTCCGCCCTGTGAAAGCGCCACGGCGGAGAAGTAGCTGTCCACTTCAGGCACGCCGCTGACGATTGCCTCCATCTTGCGAAGCTGCCGGTCGGTGTATTCGCTGGTCGAGCCTTCGGGCGCGACGACGACATTGAAAAGACGGCCCTTGTCCTCTTCGGGCAGGAAGTCTTTTTCCAACTGCCCAAGCAGCCATCCCGCCGCGCCGAGACTCAGCGCGCCGACGAGGATGGTCGCGAACCGATGCCGCAGCGCGCGTCCCAGCCATCGCTCGTACCGCCGCGTGACGCCCGCCATGAACCGCTCGAAAAAACGCAGCACGAAATTCTGCCGCTTGTCATGCACGGGCTGAAGAATGCGCGCGGCCATCATCGGCGCGAGCGAGAGCGCGACGAACGCGGAGATGATAACCGACACCGCGACCGTCGCCGCGAATTCCAGGAAGAGCCGTCCCGTGGCGCTCGTCTGGAAGGCGAGCGGCGTGAACACGGCGACCAGCGAAAACGTGATCGCGACGATGGCGAACGCGATTTCGTCCATCGCCTTTTTCGCCGCGTCCATCGGCGAAAAACCCAGCTCCACGTAGCGGTAGATGTTTTCGAGAACGACGATGGCGTCGTCCACGACGATGCCGATGCTCAGCACGAGTGCGAGCATCGTGAGGATGTTGATCGAGTAGCCGAGGAAGTGGAGCGCGGCGAAGGTGCCGACGATCGAGACCGGGATCGCGACCGTCGGGATGATCGTCGAGCGCACGTCGCGCAGGAAAATGTAGATGACGAGGACCACGAGCCCGAACGCGACGCCGAGCGTGATCCAGACTTCGCCGATGGCTTCGCTCACGTATTCGCTTTCGTCGTAGGGAAGATCGAGATGCACGTCCGCTGGCAGCACGTTTTGCATCCGCGCGAGTTCCACTTTCACGCCGCGGGCGACTTCGATGGTGTTCGCCTGCGTCTGTTTCACGATGCCGAGCGCGACGGCGGGCTTGCCGTTGTAGCGTCCCACCGAGCGCAAATCCTCCGGCCCCGTCCGCGCCTCGCCGATGTCGCGCAGCCGCACGAGCGTCGCGCCTTCGCTGCGGACCACGAGTTGATTGAATTGCGCGGCGGTCTTGAGTTCGCCGAGCGTTTCGATGGTCATTTCACGGTCGAGATTTTCCACGCGCCCGCTCGGCAGTTCGACGTTTTGCTCCTTCATCGCGCGCTCCACGTCGCTGACGGTCACACCGCGCGCGGCCATCTTTTTCGCATCGAGCCACACGCGGATCGCGAAGCGTTTTTCCCCGCCGATGACCACCTGCGACACGCCACCGACGGTCTGGAGCACGTCCTTCAACTGACGCTCGGCGAGCTTCGAGAGTTCCAGCGTGTCGAGGCGCTCGCTATGCACCGCGATCCACATCACCGGCTGCGCATCGGCCTCCTGCTTCGCGATGATCGGCTCGTCGATGTCGTCCGGCAGCTTCCCGCGCACGCGCGCCACGCGGTCGCGCACATCCTGCGCGCAGAGGTCGATCCCGCGCGCAAGATTGAACTGGATGGTGATGTTGCTGACCTGCTCCTTGCTCTCGCTGGTCATCGTCTTGATACCCTCGATCGAGTTCAGTTCCTCCTCGAGCCGCTCCGTCACCTCCGTCTCGACGACTGCCGCATTCGCGCCGGGGAAAACCGTCTGCACATTCACAATCGGCGGGTCGATGTTCGGCAGCTCGCGCACCGGCAGCCGCACCAGCCCGATTGCGCCAAAGAGCACGAGCGCGAGGCTCATCATCACCGTGAGCACCGGGCGGCGGATGCTGATTTGCGGGAGAAGCATGGCGGGTTAGAAAGGCTTTGCCGGCTCCGAAGAGTCAGGCATCTTCCCGCCATGAGCCTCGCCGAAGTTTTTGAAGAAGTGAAAAGCTGGACAGCCGATGAGCGGCAGCAGCTCGCCTTGCGGCTGAAGATGATCGAACTCGCAAACGATCCGGCTTACATGGCGGAAATTCAGCGCAGAATCGATGATGCCGAGGCGGGAAAAAATTGCGTCTCCAGCCAGGAATACCGCGCATTGATGGCAGAGCGGCTCAGCAAAGTGCGGTGAATGCCGCCGTATGATTTCACGGTGGGCAGTTCCGCCTTGTATGCGCTCAAAATCTGCGAGTACGACGAGTGGATTCGGCTGCACAGCGCGATTGAATTCCTCATCAACAATCCCCGGCATCCGGCGACGTTTTTCGGTTTGGATAAAAGCGGACGACCGATCCGCTGGCTCGAAGCTGGCCAGTTCGCGATTGGTTATCTGACAGACCATTCGCAAAAGATGATCCACATTTTGGATATTCGGACGATTCAGAGCCCGCCTCATTTCACCGCGTAAGGCGCAGCCTTTTCCTCCGGCGCGAGCTTCACTTTTCCGCCGGGGCGCGTCTTCTGCCAGCCTTCGACCACGACTGTTTCGCCGCCGCTGAGCCCTTCGAGAATCTCCACACGGCCCGCGATTCGCACGCCGGGTTTTACCGGACGGATTTGCGCGGTGAGCGATTCATCGACCACGAACACGGCGAACTTTTCCCCCTCCGGCATCAGCGCCGCCTCGGGAATGACGACGGCTTCCTCGCGCACTTTCAGTGTGAGGTCCGCGCTGGCGAACATCCCCGGCTTCAAGCGCAGGCCGGCGTTCGCGACTTTCGCCTTCACGAGCCCGGTGCGGTTCACGAGATCGACTTGCGGCGCGATGAAATAGACTTCGCCCTCGAACGTCTCGCCCGGAAATGCCGCGATCGAGAGCGCGATTTTCTGCCCCGTCTTCGCCTGCGCGAGCAGCCGCTCAGGCACGTTCCCCTCGATCTTCACCACATCGAAATCCGCGAGCGTCGCGATCACCGTGCTCTTCGACACGACCTGGCCGGGGCTGATGCGCCGCGCGCCGATCACGCCCGCGAAAGGCGCGGTCACTTTCAGATTACGAAGCTGCTCGCGCATCTGGCTCACCTTCGCCGCCGTCATGTCGAAGGTCGCCTTCGACTCATCGGCCTCCTGCTTCGACACCGCCTTCGTTTGCAGCAGTTCCTTCGAGCGATCCCATTTCGACTGCGCGAGCTTTTGATTCGCCTCCGCTTCCGCCAGCATCGCCTCGGTTTCGCCGCTGTTGAGTTCGACGAGAAGTTGTCCCGCTTCGACGCGCTGGCCTTCCTCGAAATTGATCGCCGTCACGCGCCCGTCCATCTCCGGCTTCAAGTCCACCGACTCATTCGCCATCACATTTCCGACCACCGAAAGCCGCTCTGTCACCGGCTGCTTCCCCGCCTTCACCGCGACCACCTGCGCGGCGAAGCCACCCGGCGGGCCACCCGGTGCCTGCGCGCTTTTTTTGCAAGCCGGCACGCTGAGCAGCAGCGCAGCCGCGAGCAGCATTCCGCCAGGGCGGGAGCGATGAGGTTTGGAGCCGTTGGTTGCGAAAAAAAGCGCGTGCATCACGAAGCCGCCGACCGTGCGGCGGGCGTCACCCTTCGATGCCGCGCGAAAGTTTGGCAAGGAGACAGTGATCCTCGCGCCTTGCCGCGCCGCCGCCGATGCCTATTCTCCGCGCATGTTTCTCCGCACTCTCCTCGC
>JAYVRQ010000350.1:0-5322 GCA_043776145.1 Chthoniobacteraceae bacterium | reverse complement strand
GCAGCCGCTGCATCGTGTCGCCGAGCAATTCGGGCGGGCAATCGTCGAGATTCGTTTCGAGGCGCGTGACGGTGTCAGTCTCGTAGCCGCCGTTCATGGCTCAGTTCTCGACGAGCGTGCCGAGCACGGCGCGCAGCACATTGGGCCGCGCGTGCAGTTCGCGCGTGCCGACGCCGTAGCCGATTCTCTCGGATGCAATGCGCGGCATCAGCCCAAAGCTCGCGCCAAACTCGGCGACGATCGCCGCGCCGGTCGGCGTGATGAGTTCATGCGGCTCGTCGATTTGTCCGATGGCGATACCGCTCAAAATCTCGAGCGTCGCCGGCGCGGGCAGCGGGAACGTCCCGTGCGCACACTCGACCGTGCCGCGCCCGTCGTTCAGCGCGGAGACGAAAACTTTCTCCACCCCGAGCGCCTCGATGCCGACGCACGCGCACACGATGTCCGCGATGGAATCCAGCGCCCCGACTTCGTGAAACGTGACATCCTCCGGCGTGACGCCGTGGATTTTCCCCTCGGCGATGGCGATGCGCTGGAAGATCGAAAGCGCGTGCTTCTTCACGAACGCAGAGAGTTCGCTGTGCTCGATCATCTCGCGAATTTCGCGATGGCTGCGCCCGTGGGCGTGGTGCTCGTGGTGATGATGCTCATGCTCGTCGTGCTCGTGGTCATGCGAATGGTCGCAGTGCTCCCCATGCGAGTGCTCATGCGAGTGATGCTCGTGCTCCCCGTGCGCGTGCGTGTGGCCGTAGTCTTCGCAATGCTCCCCATGCGTCGCGCCCTCGTGAATGCCGAATTTCACGCCCTCGATTTCCTTCCGCTTCTCGCGCTCGAAGTGCATGTGAAAATCGCCGAGGTCGAGCTTCGAGAGTTCCCATTCGAGGGTGGAGGGCTTCACGCCGAGATCGACGAGCGCGCCAACGGTCATGTCGCCGCTGATGCCGGAGATGCAATCAAGATAGAGAATGGTCATGTGAGATTTCCTTCAAACTGATCGCGCCATCGTAAAGTGCCTTGCCGATGATGCAGCCGTAAAGTCCCGGCATTTTTCCGAGCCGCTGCACATCCGCCGCGCTGCTCACGCCACCGCTCGCGATGAGCTGGCACTTCAGCGCACCGAGCATGGCTTCCATCTCGGCGAAATTCGGACCCTGCATCATGCCGTCGGTCGCGATGTCCGTGTAGATGATCGTCCCCGCGCCCGCGTCCTCCGCGCGCCGCGCGAGATCGAGCGCCTGCATCGTCGAGAGTTCCGTCCAGCCTTTCACCGACACGACGCCGTTCTTCGCATCAATCCCGACCGCGATCCGCTCGCCGCCAAACTCCCGCGCCATGTCGCGCACAAACTCCAGCGACTCCGCCGCACGAGTGCCGATGATGACGCGCGCCACACCCGCCTCGATCGCGCGCCGGATCGCCGCCTCGCTGCGCATCCCGCCGCCGAGTTCGCACGGCATCGAGATCGCGCCCGTGATCGCGCGCACCGCCTCGAGATTCCGCTGCTCGCCGCTGAACGCCGCATCGAGATCGACGACGTGCAAATAGTCGCCGCCCTCGTCCTCCCACTTCTTCGCGAACGCCGCGGGATCGTTTGAATAAACCGTCTTTTGGTCGGCCTTGCCCTGGCGCAGGCGCACGACTTCGCCGGACATGAGATCGATGGCGGGGAGGAGAAGCATTTCAGTCAGAAGGAGTCGGCCGCTTTTCACTCCATCGAGGCCTACGCAAAGAGCGCGCCGAAATCCACCCGCACGCCGGGCAGCGCGGAGGACTCGATGGTAGTCGGAGCCGCGACGATTTCCGTCTGCGCGTAGCCTTCCGCTCCCGGCTCGCGGAAAAGCTCCACACGCTTTTCCTCCGGGCAGACGATCCAATACTCCCGCACTCCGGCCTCTGCGTAGATGCTGGCTTTTACGCGGTCGATTTCCAACGACGAAACGGCGACTTCGATCGCCAGTTCCGCGGTGGAAGGGTGCGTCGTCCGAAAGTCTGGGCGCGAGCCGCGCACCACCGCCACATCCGGCTCGGGCTCGGAATCGGCGAAGGTCAGCGGTCCCTCTTGGCGAACGCAAAACTCCGGTGAAATCTGACCGGTGAGAATCTCGCGAAGTCGCTCGACGTAGAATTGATGCGAGGGGGATTTTGGCATTTTTTCGACAATCGTTCCGCGCAGCAACTCGATGGGAAGTTCGCCGAATTGGCGATACTCTTCGACCGAAAACCGTTTGGCGCGCTGGCGGATCGCGGGCACTTCGAGCAGGGCAGTCATGCGCGGAAGATGGCAGCGGCGCGCATCAACGGCAAGCAGCGGCTTTGCCCGCGGCGTGCGTGGTGATGAAATTCCGCAAAATTCCGAGTCCCACGTCCTGGCTCTTCTCTGGATGAAATTGCACCGCCGAGACACGACCGCGCGCGGCGCTGGCGGCGAAGGTTTCGCCGTACGTCGAGCGCGAGGTGATGATCGAAGCGTCGGTGGGTTCGGGAAAATACGAGTGAACGAAATAGACGTGCGGATTCGCCGGGAGCCCGCGCCAGAGCGGATGCGCGGCGAGGTCGAGTTGGTTCCAACCGATCTGTGGAACCTTCAATCCCGGCGTGGTAAAGCGTTTCACTTTCCCGGGAAAAAATCCGAAGCCGCGCACTCCCGGCGATTCCTCGCTTTCGTCGAAAAGCATTTGGTAGCCAACGCAAATTCCGAGAAACGGTTTGTCCGCTGCGAGCCACGCCGCCAGCGGCTCCCACAGCCCGCGCGCTTCCAGCCCACGCACGCAATCACCAAACGCGCCGACGCCCGGCAGCACCACGGCCTCCGCCTCCGCGAGCCGCGCGGGATCGCTCACGAGTTCCACCTCCGCGCGCTCGCGCATCAGCGCATTCGTGACGCTGCGGATGTTGCCGCTGCCGTAGTCGATGAGGGCGAGCATGATTGATTCGACTCAAACATCACCGCGCTCATCTTCTGGGAAGCGATCCGGCAGCAACATGAGCATGAGCAAGCCGATCATAGTCACGCCGAATAAACCCAGTAGCGCCGGATAGCCAATGCCTCGGGAATACAGGCAGCAACCGATCGTGAAAGTGACCGCTGCAACGCAGTAAATGACAAACTGCGCGTGAAGAACTTCTGGCGGAGCAGGAAAGAATATTTTGGGTAACATGAACCCTAAAATGAACAGCATGCCACCAACAGTCATGCAAGCGGTTGAAGGCATACGATAGGAAGAAATCATCGGTGAAAGCGTCCGAGTCGCCTAGTTCTTAACCTACAGTGTGCCTTTCGTGCTCGGGATTCCCTCCACCCGCGGATCGACTTGGCACGCTTGATCCACCGCTTTCGCGAGTCCTTTGAAAATCGCCTCGGCCATGTGGTGCGCGTCGCGACCGTAGAGGATTTCGACGTGCAGATTGCAGCCCGCATGGACGCTGAATCCGCGCATGAATTCCTCCACCAACTGAAAGGAAAAACCGCCGATCGACGTCACGCTTTGCGGCGCGCGGTATTCGAGGAAGGGACGCCCGCTGAAATCCACGACGACGCGCGCGAGCGTTTCATCCATCGGCAGCAGCGCCCAGCCGTAGCGGCGGAGGCCGCGTTTGTCGCCGAGCGCCTGCGCGAAGGCCTGCCCGAGCGCGATGCCGGTGTCTTCGACGGTGTGGTGAAAATCCACCTCGATGTCGCCGTCGGCCTGCACGTCGAGATTCACGAGGCTGTGCCGCGCGAAGAGCGTGAGCATGTGATCGAAGAACGGTATCTTCGTCGCGATGCGGCTCTCGCCGCGCCCGTCGATCGTGAGATCGATGCGGATGTGCGTCTCACTGGTCTGGCGGTCGATCTGCGCGCGGCGAGCCATGTGCGGTTACTCCAGAACGTCGTTCGCCTTGCCCTTGATCTTCTTGAACATATTGATTCCGACGAGGAGGAAGACGAGCACAACGACGACGGTGATCGCTCCGCCGATGGTCAGCAGAAACGGCTTCTCCTTTTCTTCGACCACGTCGGATCCGTCAGCCGCAGGCGCGGTCACTGCGGGAGCGGCGGGTGCCGCCACGACCGGCGCGGGCTCGACGACGGCGACAGCGGTTTTCGCGGACTGGAGTTCCGCGCGGAGGCGGGTCGCGATTTCATTCGCCGGCCAGTCGCCCGCCGCTTGCGTCAGCGCGGCATCCGCGGCGGTGAAGTCTTTTTTCTCAAGCGCGGCCTTCGCCTGCTCCGCCGCCGCGATGGACGCGCGCATTTTCGCGATCTGCAACCCGGCGAGGTGCTGAATTTCCGAAGTCGTTTTCGTCGCGAGATTTTGGAGGCTGCGCTCCGTGGCCGGGTTCAGCGGGAGCCATTTCAAACCCTGCTTCTCCGCCGCGCTCACCGTCGCCTCCGCAGCGTCGCGGGCGCTCTTTTGCTCAGCTTCCAATTTTGTTTTTTCCACTCCCGCGAGCTTCTTCACCGCCTCAGCCTGCTCGGTCTTCTGCGCCGCGAGCGCCTTCGCGCGGGCATCCACCTGCGCCTTCAGTGTGGGCAGCATTTTTTGCACATACTCGACCGCATCCGGATAGACGCGCGAGCCGGGAAAATTCTTCTCGATCGCGTCGAACGTATTCATCGCGCCGGTCATGTCGCGCGTGCTTTGGTCCTTCATGTAGTTGAAGGCGATCAGCGCATTGATTTGGTAACGCTCCTTTTGCGCCTCGTCCTTGCTCAGCCATTTGTCGTCGAGCTTCACCTCACCCGCCTCGACGCGCTTTTTCTCCGCGGAAAAAATGTCCGCGATTTTCTGCGCCTCGGCGGCGAACTGGCTCTTCGGAAACTCCGTGGCGAATCCTTTCAGCGGATTGATCGCGGCATCGTACGACGCAACGGGCAGCGAATTTTTTCCGAGCTTCAAAGCCTTGAGCGGCTGCCACGCGATCAAGTCCGGCTCGTCCTTGGCCACCGACGCGACCTCCGACTTCTTGATGACGCGCTCGTCGGTGATGCTGGCGGAGACCTTCGCGGCGATCGTGATTTCCGCGTCAGTTTCCGCCGTGATTTTTCCCTCCAATTTTTCCCCGGACTTGAGCGTGACAATGTCGGCGAAGGCGCTGGCGGCCAGCGTGAGAAGGGAAACGGCAAAGAGGCGAAAGGGGATGTGGCGATTCATGGGCGGCAGAAGTAATCAGAAGTATCTACGCAATTGAAGTGATATTGCGCGCAGCATTTTCCACTCAACCACGCACTGCCGCCTCGCTCGCGGCGAGCAGGGTTTGCGTGGGAGCCTGCCAGTTCCATTCGTCGCCAGGCCGCTTCGGATTCGCAGCCCACCATGCGAGTTCGGCGGCGAGCGACTC
>JAYVRQ010000349.1:0-1682 GCA_043776145.1 Chthoniobacteraceae bacterium | reverse complement strand
ATAAAAAGGGGGAAGAGCAGGTCTTTATTCATGGCGAGAAGGATATGGATGTCCGCGTGAAGAAAGACGTGCGCGAATTCATCGGTCAGAGCATGGGGTTGACCATCGAGAAGGATCAGGACATCGCCATCAAAGGCATCAAGAAGGAGACGGTCACCGGCGCATCGCACTTGCATGTAAAGAACGCGCGCAACGAGAAGGTGGACATGAATCAATCGCTGACGGTTGGGATGAATCAGCAGGAGAAAGTGGGAATGAAGCACGCGCTTGAGGCCGGGATGCAGATTCACCTCAAGGCTGGCATCTCGGTGGTCATCGAGGCTGGCGTCCAGATTTCACTCAAAGTCGGCGGCAGCTTCATCGACATCAATCCCGCTGGGGTATTCATCCAGGGACCGATGGTGATGATTAACAGCGGCGGGGCGGCGGGTGCCGGGAGTGGCAGCAGTCCGACCGCGCCAACGGATGCCAACCCTGCCAAAGCCGCCGAGGCCAAACCCGGCAGTCCATCCGGCCCGGCGCACCACTAACTTCCACCTTAACGACCGCTTCCCATGCCAATGCCTGCCGCAAGAATCGGAGACATGCACGTTTGTCCGATGGTAACGCCGGGCGTTCCGCCCATCCCTCACGTGGGCGGCCCAATCCTGCCTCCCTGCTGCCCGACGGTGATGATTGGGTTTATCCCTGCCGCCAGGGTCGGAGACATGTGCGTATGCGTCGGTCCTCCCGATGCCATCGCGATGGGTTCCCCGACAGTATTCATCGGATACATGATGGCCGCCCGCCTCGGAGACCCGACCCTCCACGGCGGAGCCATCGTCGTCGGATTCCCGACAGTGATGATCGGCCCCTAACTAAACCCAGCCATGAGCGACGAAGCAATCAAAGTAACCTTGAGGGAAACTCTGAAGCACTACACCCCGGAGCAACTCGCGGCTCCCGACAAGAAATACGGCACCGTCGAAAAACGCCTTGAGGTTCTTTTTCACGAGAATCCAAAAAAGGTGGAGGAGGAAATCCTTCGGGAGATAGAGGAGCAACACGCCGAAGTCGGCCGGCAAGCCACGGGAATCAAAGCCGGATAAGACACCTTAAAACGCTATGGAAACCGATACCGAACAAATCACCAGCCCGATGGCCGTCGCAGTCTGCGCCCAAGTGCATCTCGAAAAAGCATCGCGGAAACTGCTGCGCGATGACCTGACAGCCATCGCATACATCAGGCTTTTGACTGACACCGGGAGCTTCGGCGATGCCGTCCGGGTTCTCGCGCACATGTTGCCGCAGCGCGAGAGCGTCTGGTGGGCCTGCCAGTGTGCGCGCCAGACTCCGCTTCCCGACGCCCCGCCGGAATTGGATGCCGCCGTCCTCGCGGCGGAAAAATGGGTCGCCGAGATGACCGAGGAAAGCCGCCGGGCGGCGGGCGATGCCGGGAAAGAAGCGGAAATCAGTACTGCCGCCGGTTGTGCTGCCTACGCGGCCTTTTCCACTGGCGGCAGCATTTCACCGCCCGATGCCCCGCCTGTGTCGCCACCGCCCGGACTCAGTGCGCAATACGTCGCCGCCAGCATCCTCATTTCCGCGCTCCTGCCGAATCCAGAAGGGGCAGCGGATAAGTATCGCCTCTTCATCGCTCAAGGCATCGAACAATATAAGTCCGTGACTAGTCAGCAGCAGTC
>JAYVRQ010000348.1:0-20216 GCA_043776145.1 Chthoniobacteraceae bacterium | reverse complement strand
TGACAACTGAGCACTTCTTACTGCTTACTCTCCCATCCATGTCCTCAAAGCCATCCGCCGCTCTTCCCGAATCCGAATTGCAGCGCGCGATGCGCCTCAACATCGCGGCGGGCAGCGTCGGGATGTTCTGGGTCGCCGTCGCGCTGGGGATGCCGCTCCCGCTTTTCATGGAAGCCATCGGCGCGAGCGGGCAGCAGCTCGGCGCGGTCGGCGCACTTCGCCAGCTCGCGATGCTCGGGCAGATTCCCGCCGCGTTTTTCGTCGAGCGCATGGCCAGCCGGAAACCTTTCTGGGCCGGGGCGTGCGCGCTGCACCGCGCGATGTGGCTGGTTCCCGCGCTGCTCCCACTGCTGCTGCCGGGACGCATCGCGTGGTATCCGGCGGCCATCATCGTCGCGCTCGCGCTCAGCGATCTCCTCGCGAATCTCGGCGCGGCGTCGTGGATGAGCTGGATGGCCGATCTTCTCCCGGCGGAACGCAGCGGACGATTTTGGGGCGCGCGGCAGGGCGTCTTTTCCGCCGTGCTCATCGGTGCGTTCGTTTTTTTTGGGAAAGTGCTTGATCGTTTTCCCGCGAGCGATGGCCTCGGCGGGTTCAGCCTCGTCTTCGGAATCGGCGCGCTCGCGGGTATCGCCGATGTCGTCATTCACTGGCGGGTGCATGAGCCCGCGCCGCTGCCGCACCCGCGCCGCGAGCCGATGTGGGAGCGCATCGCCGCGCCGCTGCGCGATCCCGCGTTTCGCCGGCTCACCTGGGCGCTCGGCGCGTGGTCGTTCGCGACGGCGATGCCGGGCTTCGCGAACGGACTGCCGGGCTTTTTCAACGTCGTCTATCTCAAGCGATCCTTCGGCGCGACCTATTCGCAGGCGTCGCTGCTGCTCGTCGCGTCGGCGCTCGGCGGCATCCTTTGCGCGGGACGCATCGGGCACCTCATCGACCGCCACGGCGCGCGGCGCGTGGCCGTGTGGCTGATGCTCGCGGGCTCCGCGGTGTCGCTCGCGTGGTTCTTCGTGTCGCCCGCGGTCGTGAAATTTTCGCTGCCCCTGCTCGGGGCGCAATCCATCCCGCAAGCCGTGCTGTTGATGAGCGTGGCGTCGGTGCCCATCGGCGGTTTTTACGCGGGCGTGCTGCTCTGCCAGTACCGCCTTTCCCAGCTCCACACCGCGCCCGAAGGCCGCACGCTGACGATGGCGGTGCATTGGTCTCTCGTCGGCCTCATGGCCTCGCTCGGTCCGATGCTCGCGGGCTTTATCAAGGATCACTTCCCCGCCGCGCTCTCGCGCCTCGTGCTGCCCGGCGGCACGCCGCTTTCCTATTTTCAAATCATCATCCTGCTCCAGATGCTCATCATCTGGTGCGTCGCCGCGCCGCTGCTGCGGCGGGAAAGGTGAAGTGCTTCCGCCCGCCTACATTGCCGTCGCGGGCTCGACGGTGGAACGCTTGATCGCGTGGCGGATGAAATTTTTCCCGAGATCCCAAATCGGTCCGGGAAAGCTGCGGCATTCCGTGAGCACGGAATCCAGCGCGCCGACGAACCGCACAATCTCGCGCTCGCCGGTGATGAGCGGCGGGAGGAGCTTGATGACATCCATCGAATGCCCGGCGATCTGCGTGAGGATGCGATGCTTTTTGAAAAGCGACGTGACGAGCATTTGCGCGAAGAGTTCGCGCTCGACGCTGTGGAGAAACTTCCAGCCCATCTTCATCGCCAGCTCGCGCGGCTCGTGAAATTCGATCGCGATCATCATGCCGAGCCCGCGCACTTCCTTGATGAGCGAATGCTTTTCCTTCAGCGCGTCGAGGCGGCGGAGCAGCTCGATGCCGTTGTCGCGCGCGCGCTCGATGAGCTGTTCGTCTTCGAGGACTTGCAGCGTGGCGAGACCGGCGGCCATCGCGAGGTTGTTGCGTCCGAAGGTCGAGGAATGCACGACGCAGCGGTCGAGCCGGCTGAACGTCTTCTGGTAAATGGCGCGGCGCGTGATGACGGCGGCGACGGGGACGTAGCCGCCGCTCAGCGATTTCGCGACGGTGATGATGTCGGGTTCCAGATCCCAATTCTGAAATCCCCACCAGCGCCCCGTGCGTCCGAGGCCGGTCTGCACTTCATCGGAGATGAGCAGCGTGCCCGTCGCGCGGCAAATGCGCTGCGCTTCCTGAAAGTATTCGTCGCGCGGAAAATTCACGCCTTTTCCCTGCACCGGCTCGATGATGAACGCGGCCACGTCGCGCTTCGCCAGCCGTTCTTGCAACGCGGCGGCGTCGCCCATTTTCACTCGTGAAAAATTTTCGAGCAACGGGCCGAAGCCCTCGTGAAAATGCGCGTCGCCCATCGCGGAGAGCGCGCCGTGCGAGAGACCGTGGAACGCCTTGTCCATCGAAACGATCCCGCTGCGCCCCGTCGCCGCGCGCGCGAATTTGATCGCGCCTTCGAGCGATTCCGCGCCCGAGTTGCAAAAGAAAACCGCGTCGAGATGCGGCGGCAGCTTTTTCAAAAGCGCCTCCGCGAGCAGCCCGCTGAGCAGCGAGCAATCCATCTGGACCATGTTCGGCAAATCCATCTCCAGCACGTCGCCGATCGCGCGCTGCACCGCCGGATGATTCCGCCCGATGTTGAAAACGCTGTAGCCGCTCAGGAAGTCGAGGTAATCGCGCCCATCCTGATCGTAGAGATAAGCGCCCTCCGCCCGCGCATACACCTGATCGAAGCCAATGATGCGCTGCACGCGGACGAGCGTGGAATTGAGGTGCTGTTCGTGCAGCGTGTAATTTTCGCCGAGTCGGGATGCGACGAGGCTCTTCAGGTCGAGCGGCATGGGTGGGGAGTGTAAGAGGGATATGGCGGTTTGCAACGTAGTGATGGGCTTTAGCCCGCACACCCGCACACCGCACTCGCGTTTTTTCGGGCTAAAGCCCATCACTACTGGCATGACCACCAACAAGCTCGTCTTCCTCTCGCGCCTCGGCAGTTCCGTGACGCTCTGGACCGTCGCCCTGTGGATCATCTTCTCCGGCTACGAACTCGGCTTCTTCTTCCTCATCAGCACGCTCGCCCTCGTCGGCTTGTGGGAATACTACACGATCCTCGATCACAAAAAGCTGCCCAACTTCAAGATCATCGGGATGCTCAGCGGCGCGGTGCTGGTCGGCGGCGGCTTCTACTATTGCAGCCGCGTCGGCCCGGCCCGCAGCTACGACTTCGAGATCGCGACCCTCGTCTTTTTCATGCTCATCGTCTTCGCGCGGCAGATGTTTCAGAAGACGCGCGACCTCCTCCCGCTCGAGACCATGGCCTACACCGTCTTCGGCCTCCTCTACGTCCCCTGGCTCTTCTCCTTCGTCACCAAGATCGTCTATCTCCTGCCCCGCGATGCGGGCGGAAATGTGACCGGGCACCTCTACGTGCTGTGGCTCGTCGTCGTCACGAAATTCAGCGACATGGGCGCGTATCTCACCGGCTCGATGATCGGGAAACATCCGCTCGTCCCCCACATCTCGCCGAAGAAAACGTGGGAGGGTTTTTTCGGCGCGCTCGTCTTCTCGACCGGCGGCGCGTGCGGCGTGCTCGCGCTGCGGCGGGATGAACTTTCGTATTTCACCTATCAGGACGCGATCATCCTCGGCCTCGTGCTCGGCTTCGCCGCGATCATCGGCGACCTCGCCGAATCCATCGTCAAACGCAGCGCCGACGTGAAAGACTCCGGCAAATTCCTCCCCGGCATCGGCGGCGCGCTCGACCTCATCGACTCCATCCTCTTCACCGCGCCGCTGCTCTTTTTCTACCTGCGTTTTGTGATCCGGGTGTCGTGAAAATAAAACGTCGGGATGCCGAGACGCGCAAAAGCCCTGTCATGTTGAGCGAAGCGAAATATCTCTGACTATTTTCTTCTTCTCGCGCGCTGCGACGCGGACTCGCCATCGTCCTTGAGAGCCTCGCTCCCAAGTTCCACTTGGGCACGCACGTTTCCCCGAAGCTATGCTTCATCCCCGCTCCGCCCCGCCGAAGTAAAACTTGGTATTAAATGACTTCACGCACATGAATTCGGCTGGTATATGGGGCGGAAATGGAAGATTACAAGTATTGGGCGATAGCAACCGGAACGCCGTTTTGGGATGAAAGCAACATCAAGACGGAGCATCTAAAACGATGGTGCTCAATCTTTAAGTGGAACATGTTGAGGACCGCCAATCTTGGGATAATGCCCGCGATGATGGCTTATATCGCGAGAAAGGAACAACTGATCCTTTCCAACGTGATGTTCGAGAAACTGGGTCGAGGGAAGTTCACATTGCACGACGTATATAACCCGGAAAAGCGAGCTTTAGTAAAAGACGACGCGCAATCTCAGTGGGACGCCTTCGATGATGATGGGCTGTCATTAGATGACCATGTGAAAGGGCCGTTCGGCGTCGGCTTCGTTGAGCATCTCATTGGGCAGAATCTAGGAATGAGGGATGGAATGGATGCAATCATGGCAGCGATCGTTTCAGAGTCTTACACGGCATTTGAGTGTTTTCTTTCTGACGTTTGGGTGAGCGCGTTAAATCACGGCCCCCAGGACATCGCCAACAAAGTGGCGATTCATAAGGATCTGAAAAAAAAAGACGATCCTATCACAGTTAAAATGCTCTACGAATCACCCTATGACGTGCGAAAGGAAATTGGTTCCTTCCTTCGTGAAACGCGCCGGGTTTCCTTCCAAACGCTCGGGGACATAAAGGTTGCTTACTCGATGGCTTTTGGACCGGAAGCAATTGCACTTTTTAGCAAAATAGATGGAGGATTTATTGAAGCTCTCTGCGCTTGCCGTAATGTGCTTGCACACAAGGCAGGTCGGGCAGACAGCGATTTTCTTAGCAAAGTCGAGCGATTCCCTGAATTTTCAAAATGCAAACTTCACGAAACGGTGTTTCTTGATGGCGAGCTTGTCAGCAAGATGCGAAACTCCGCAGTAGTGCTCGCGCTTGCCGTAGTTAGTCATGTTGACAAAATCCTAACGCCCCGCGCTGTATGAGTAATGACGAGATCATTTTAGCAAAGACATGTCCCACTTGCAGTGGAGAGCGAGGCCGCCGGCATAGGGAAGGCTTTTGGGTTAAATGCGAGGACTGTCGAGGGAGCGGAGAAGTGGAGACCGAACTTGGTCGTCGCATACTAGAATTTGTCTCGACGCGACTGCCTCTGACTCAGGTGGATTGACGGATTTTCTGGCGTTGCTTCTTAGCTTCCGCCGCCCGTCGCTCGATCTCAGCTTTCGGCACCCGGATGATGCGGCGCATGAGGGCGTCAAATCGCTGAAACGGTGTCGGCTCCGGTTCGGATGTTGGTTGCGCCTCCATGCTGGGAACATGCCACACACCCGCGCGCCCGCCAAGCCCGTTATTTCTTCCGCTTGCCGCGCCCTTGTCGCTTACGCTGGAAGTGCGCCCGCAATCGCGTCCTTGCCAGTCAAGTTCGCGAAAGTCAGGCGTTTCCCGACAATTCCCGCCATCACTTTGAGGAACCGGCCTTGATCGCCGTCCTCGTCTTTGCGCTCGTTGAAGCGAAAGGCTTGCTCATCCAAATATCGAAACAGGTGGAAGGGCTCGACGCTGACATACGTTCCCTTGATCGTCCGCTTTAGCAGGCTCCAAAAATTCTCCATTCCGTTCGTGTGGACGTGTCCCTTAGCGTAGCACTCGGCATGGTTGATGACGTTGTGAGTGTAGTCGTCCGCGAGCCCTTCGTAGGAAAGTAGCTGGTCTGTGTTGACCGTCGAACCTTTCAAAACGTAATCGCGCACATTGCCTTGCAACTCACCCTTTTTCCGTGTGTCCACATGCTTGAGGATAACGCGGCTCGTGCGCTTGTCCGTGGTGCGCTCCAAGAGTCCTTGCACGGGCGTCATCGCGAAGGGGCCGCGGCCCTTCGCATGTCGCTTTCCCTTGTGCATGTTACGAGCCTTCCCGCCGATGAACGTCTCATCGACCTCGGTGACTCCGCCCATCTTCACAACGCTCCCGTTCTGCATGGCGAGCCGGATGCGTTGGAGCATGAACCAGCCGGTTTTCTGGCAGACCCCAAGCGCACGGCCAATCTCGTAGGAACTAATCCCGTTCTTCGCGTTGGCAATCAGCCATGCGGCGGCAATCCAAGTCGCAAACTTGATGGGACTATCCTCAAAAATCGTCCCGCGACGAATGGAGAATTGCTTTTTGCACTCCTTACACGTCCAAATCTTCCGGGTCGAAACGAAGCTGATCCTAGCAGAGCCACAGTGAAAGCAGCTAACTACGCCATCAGGCCAGCGGACCTGCTTCATATACTCGAAGGCGCGCTCATCATCGGCGAAGTATTTAATGACTTCCTGCAAGGTCTCAGGGAATTCAATCGCGATGGGTTGTTCTGCTTTCATAGCCTGAAAGTAAGCTATCTTGTTAGTGTGTCAAGTCATTTAATACCTAAAACTTCGCCAACAGGGCATTCCCAAGTGGAACTTGGGAACGAGGTCGAAATGGGGCGATGAAGAAGGATCAGGAATTAGCTCCGGCGAGTCGCTGCTGGCATGGGGAGGTGCATCGAGCGAGGAGTCGGACGAGGATTCTGAGGATGATGAAGCCACGTTAGTGGGTGTTATTTTGAGTTAATGCAGACTTTGGGAAAAGTAATGGGTCGGGGAAGTTCGGTCACGGGTCACTGGACGCTGGTTCACTGCATCATGGAGCGTGGATGGCGGATGGTCCGCCCATCGTCGATTGGCTCAGGCGTAAGTATAGCCGAGGCTGGTCGTATCCAGCGTATCCTGCACTTTCCACGAGCCCGGCCAAGGTGCCGGCCGGCTCGTCTTGTTGAAGACCAGCTTGGACGCCAAATCATAGCCGGGCGAGCCGGAGGCTGGCAGGTAGGGAGCGCTGGCGGGATGCTGCTTTCTCCATTTTTCCCAGAGCAGATCGATATGGCAGTGGTGCAAAAAGAAAACCGGGTCGTTCGGAGACGTGGCATCTCCCATATTGCCTCCGATCCAGCGGTGCACGGGGTTGTGCAGACCACCTTCACAGGTAGTCTCCCAACTATTGGGCCCGGGCGAATAAGGTGTCTTCGTCAGTGCGGACGCCACTTGGGTCGGAGTCGGCAGAAACGAGGTGGGTTCTGTTCCGAATTCCCGCAACAGTCCGGCATTTCCGGACGGCCCGTCCCAGACCCGAATCTTGAACTTCTTTTTCGCGTAAGCGAAAGGGCCGGTGACGACGCGATGGCCCTGCGCAGCGTCGCCATCGCCACCCAGGAAGTCGGCGGTAAATGGGTTATTCTTTCCGGAGAGTTCCCAGTCCCAGTAGGGAATAGCGATCTTCGGGTCGCCGGCCGCCGCCTGCAGCGCCAGTTCAAACTGGCGGAGCATGACCCGATGCCATGGAAAAAAGAGCGGACTGCCATGGGGCATGGGCATGAACATGTCCGGCCCCATCATCGCGTTCTTGTGAATCTGGACAAAGTCATCATAGCGCTTTTTTTTGCCGGGGTTCAAAACGCTATTCACGTTGTTTTTCAAGGCTAGGACCGCGGAGACAAAGGCTGCCTTCTCGGTCGCGGTCATGTCGGCATGGTTTTTTCGAGTGTTCATAACGATTGGGTGCTTACTACGGTGGTTTGGTTAATGGTGGGTGAAGAATGGAAGGCGATAGCTCCAGCGTTTTGGAAATGGGTAGATAAGAACCGTGCTACGCCGAAGACGAGGAGGAGCCGGGCTCGCCGCTGGACGATGAGGATGTTCCGCTGGAGGAGGAGCCGCCCGGCTCGCCGCTGCTGCTGGAGCTGCCGGCGGGTGGGTGGCTCACGGTGCCGGGGTCGCGGCGGGGTTGGTAGCCGATGCGGGTGAGCTCGGGGGTGGCGTCGGCGTCGCGGGTGGCGGAGCAGTAGAGGAAACGGACGCGCAGGAGGGTGGTGGCGGCGAGGTCGAGCGCGGTGTCGCGGCGCAGGGTGGCGAGTTCGGCGTCGGCTCCGGTGGCGGTGCTGATGGCGGCATCGACGATGGCGAGCTGGGCGGCGATGCGGGTGAGGCGCGCGGCGGTGTAGAGCCAGGTGGCGTTTCCGCCCACGTCGGCGGCACTGACGGTGGGAGCCTGCCGGGCGAGGGCGATGAGGCGGGTGTCGTCGTCGAGCCGGCCGATTTCGCCGCTGGCCCAGCCGTAGGCCTCGAAGACGCCGAGCCGCTGGGCTTCGGTGATGGTGGTTTCGTCGATGGCGGCGATGCCGCGGTAGCCGCCGCGGTGCTGGCGGTTTAGCTCGTCGAGCGCGGCGCGTTTGGCGGCGACGGAGGCGGCGCGTCCGCCTTCGGTGGGGCCAGTGTCGGCTTCCGTGGCTTTGAGGGCGGTGAGGTCCGCATCGAGATCGGCGCGGAGGGTGGCCGGGAGTTTGAAGGGACTGCCGGCGGCGCGGCCATTGTCCACGGTTTGCGCGGTGGTGAGCCGCGTGATGAAGTCGTTCACTTGTTCGTTTGGCATACTCGGATTTCTCCAGCTGGTGGTGGGGTGCGTTTTTTTGGGAGAAACACGCCGGAAACCCTCAGCATCCAACCGGCTCTCGCCAAAGACGCCCTGCGTGATCGAGGGAGAGTCCAGCAGGATGGGAGGAGGGCGGCAAGGGTGAAATTTCGGCGCGCATCTCCCACTCGCGGACACCCCCTCCGTGCGAAGTGAAACTTCTCCCAATGGGCATTCCCAAGTGGAACTTGGGAACGAGAGTTGCAAAAAACGGGTTTTACAGAGGCCGTAGCATTACGGCAGCTCTGCGGGGTCGTCGGCGGTGTTTCTGTAACGCTACCGAGGCTCCCCGCTGGCGTTTTTTATCCATCCATAATGTTACGGAGACTCCGCCGGGCCTCCGGGATCGTCGGCGTAACGTTACGGGACCGATGCGGAGCCTGCCGGATGGCTTCCGTAGCGGGACGGAGGATCCCGATGGGGGTCTGGGGAGCGTCCGTAGAGCTAGGGCAGTTCCGCCGAGTCTCCCGCGGTGCTGCCGTAACGCCGCGGGAAAGCCGCCGGACCCGCGGGCGCACTGCCGCGCCGCGCCGGATTCGCCGACGATGCGCTTGCGTTCGCGAAGGCGTTTCGGGATGGTCCGCGGCCCCGCGATGCGCGCACCACTTCACATCACTACCCATCCATGAGGCGTCGTCGTGTCGTGATCCTCGGGGCCACGGGGTCGATCGGGCAGAGTGCGCGGAAAGTCGCGCGCGATTTGCCGGAGCGGATGGAAGTCGTGGGGATGTCGGCGCATTCTCAGGCAGAGGCGTTGCACGAGGCGGGGCGGGAGTTTCCAAATGCAAAGCTCGCGATCTCGGCGGGGGAAGGCGGGGAGGAGCGGCTGGTGGAATTGGCAACGATGCCGGAGGCGGACATGGTGCTGATCGCGATCGTCGGGACGGGGGGGTTGCGTCCGGCGCTGGCGGCGATCGAGGCGGGGAAGGATGTGGCGGTGGCGTCGAAGGAAATCCTCGTGATGGCGGGGGAGGCGGTGATGGAGGCGGCGCGGGAGCACGGGGTGCAGGTGTTGCCGGTGGATAGCGAACACAACGCGATTTACCAATGCCTCGAAGGCCGCGCGTCGGAGCATGTGAGGCGGCTCATCCTCACCGCGAGCGGCGGGCCTTTTCGCCAACTGCCCGCCGAACAACTCGCGAACGTCACGCTCGAACAGGCGCTCAAACATCCGACGTGGGAGATGGGGCGGAAGATCACCATCGACTCCGCGACGCTCTTCAACAAAGGGCTGGAGATGATCGAGGCGCGCTGGCTTTTCGATGTCGAGATGAAGCGGGTGGACGTGATCGTGCATCCGCAGTCCATCGTGCATTCGATGGTGGAATTCATCGACGGCTCCGTGCTCGCGCAGCTCTCGGTGACGGACATGTGCTTCCCCATCCAGTACGCCGTGACGTGGCCCGACCGCGTGCCGAACACGCTGCCGCCGCTCGATTTCGCCGCGCTCGCGAAACTCGAATTCGAGGCGCCGCGCACCGCCGATTTCCCCGCGCTCGATCTCGCGCGCTGGGCTGGCGAAGCGGGCGGGACGCTCCCCGCCGTCTTGAACGCCGCGAACGAAATCGCGGTCGCAGCCTTCCTCGAAAAACGCTGCTCCTTCCCCGCCATCTGGCAAACCGTCGAGCGCACGATGCGCGATCACGCATCGGTTGCGCACCCGGACCTTGCCGCTATCTTCGCCGCCGATTCCTGGGCACGGCAGCGCGCTGCGGAGTTGCTCTAAATCCCTATATGTTTTTCTCGATCCTCAAGGTCATCCTCATCGTCGCCGAAGTTCTGCTGATCTTTAACCTGCTGATCTTCGTCCACGAACTCGGCCACTTTCTCGCGGCGAAATGGCGCGGCGTTTATGTCGAGGAATTCGCGCTGTGGTTCGGCAAGCCGCTTTGGCGCAAGAAAATCGGCGGCGTCTGGTACGCGATGAACAGCCTGCCGTTCGGCGGTTACGTGAAGCTGCCGCAGATGGCGCCGATGGAGGCTCTCGAAGGCGAAAGCGAAATGCCGCCCGAGGCGCGCACGCCCATTTCCCCGCTCGATAAAATCATCGTCGCGTTCGCCGGGCCGCTGTTCAGCTTCGGCCTCGCGGCGGTTTTCGCGGTGATCGTGTGGGTCGCCGGGCGTCCGGTGAGCGAGGGCGAGGGGACGAATGTGGTGGGCTTGGTCCTGCCGGATTCGCCTGCGGAAGTCGCGGGCATCAAGGCGGGCGACAGGATCGTGCAGGTCGATGGGAAGCCGGTGACGCGCTTTGGCGGGATGGGTGCGGACAGCATCACCTGGCGCGTGGTGCGCAGCGAGGGCGAGACGCTTCCCGTGGTCGTCGAGCGCGGCGGACAGCAGCTCACTTTCAATCCGAAACCCACCTCGCCGGAGACGCGCGGGTGGCAGCGGAAGGGCTTGCGTCAAATCCAGATCGAGCCGGGCGAAACGCCGGTCGTCGGGAAGGTGAAGCCGGGTAGTCCCGCCGAACAGGCCGGGCTCCAGCCGGGCGATCGGATCGTCGCGGTGGGCGGGCAGCCGATCTTTCATCCGGCGGGCATTTCGGAATTCTTCGCGACGCACGCGGGCGAGCCGCTGAAGCTCACCGTGCAGCGCGGTGGCGAGAAGTTGGAGAAGACGTTTGCGGCGCGCGGGGCCATCGTGGGTGAAGTGATGAAAGGCAGCCCGGCGGAGCAGGCTGGTCTTCAGAAAAACGACCGCGTCCTCGGCATCGACGGCCACCTGAACGGCAGCACGTTTGGCCTGACCCAATACGTCCGCAAAAACCGCGACCGCGCGCTGACGCTCAACATCGAGCGCGACGGCAAGAAGCTCGATCTCACCGCGACGCCGACCGTGCCGGAAGGCGAGACGCGGCCTTACCTCGGCATCGCGTGGGATGAAGATCACGGCGGCATCGAATACGATCCGCGCGGAGTAAGCGTCCTCAGTCATCCGCGCCCCATTGGCCAGCTTCGCCAGGCCGCGATGTCCATCTTCGATACCGTGGGTGCCATCGCCTCGAAGAGCAGCATCGGCATCCAGCATCTCGGCGGACCCGTGATGATGATGCGCGCCTACTACACGTTTTTCCAAGGTGAATTCAGCGACGGCTGGCGGCGCGCGCTATGGTTCAGCGTCGTCATCAATGTGAACCTCGCGCTGATGAACATGCTGCCGCTCCCCGTGCTCGACGGCGGTCACATCACCATCGCGCTGCTCGAAGCGATCCGCCGCCGTCCCCTGAGCCTGCGCATCCTCGAACCCATCCAAACCGCGTGCGCGCTGCTCGTCATCGGCTTCATGCTCTTCGTCACGTTCTTCGACGTGCAGGATTTGCCGTTCTTCGGCGGCAAGGACAAGTCGCTCAAATTCAAAAAGCCCTCCGCGAGCGAAGCGCAGAAGTGAACTACTGCCCGTCGCCCTTCCGCTATCAGCGCCGCCTCAGCCGCGAGGTGCGCGTGGGGAATGTCGGCATCGGCGGCCCGCATCCCATCCGCGTCCAGTCCATGATTACGTGCGACACGATGGACACCGCCGCGTCCATCCAGCAGACGCTCGATCTCGTCTCGGTCGGCTGCGAAATCGTCCGCATCACCGCGCCGACCGTGAAGGACGCCGCGAACCTCCAGCACATCGTCGCCGGCCTGCGCGAACGCGGATGCGAGGTGCCGATCGTCGCGGACATTCACTTTAAGCCGGAGGCCGCGATGGAGGCGGCGAAGTGGGTCGAAAAGGTGCGGATCAATCCCGGCAACTACGCCGACTCGAAAAAATTCAAGATCGTCGAATACACCGACGAGCAGTACGCCGCCGAACTCGATCGCATCCGCGAACGCTTCACCCCGCTCGTCGTTTTCAGCAAGGAGCACGGCCGCGCCATGCGCATCGGCACGAACCACGGCTCGCTCAGCGACCGCATCATGAACCGCTACGGCGACACGCCGCTCGGCATGGTCGAGAGCGCGCTCGAGTTCGCCCGCATCGCGCGCGACCTCGGCTACCACGACTTCATGTTCTCGATGAAATCGAGCAACCCCAAGGTGATGATCGAGGCGTATCGCCTGCTCGTCGCGCGGCTCGCGGAAGAAGGCGCGGACTGGAACTATCCCATCCACCTCGGCGTCACGGAAGCGGGCGACGGCGAGGACGGGCGCATCAAATCAGCCATCGGCATCGGCTCCCTTTTGAACGACGGCATCGGGGACACCATCCGCGTCTCGCTGACCGAGGACAGCATCCACGAAATCCCGGTCGCAAAGGCGCTCGTCGCCAACAGCCATCGCCCCGTCTCCGAAGCACCGAGCCTCCCAAACTCCGCACCGAACTACGATCCGTTCTCCTACTCCCGGCGCGCGAGTGAAACGCTGGAGCGCGACGGCGTGCGGCTGGGGGGCGAGGAACTCGTGCGCGTCATCGTGCGACAGGATGCGTTTGAAAAGATCGCGCACAAGGTGAAGTCGATGGGCGATTACCAGCCGGAGATCATTTACGAAAACGCTCGCGTCGTCGAACTCGACCCGCGCGACACCGACCTCGTGAGCGCCGAAAACGCGCGCCCGGAGACCATGCTCTTTTCCGTCCGCGACGGCCTCGATCTCTCCGTCATCGCCGCCTTCCGCCTGCTCGCCGCGCAACTCGATCCGCGTCATCCGATCCTGCTCAAGGACACGCTTCACGCGACCCCCGACCCGCAAGCCGACTTCCTCCCCACGCTCCTCACCGCCGCCACGAACCTCGGCGCGCTCCTCTGCGACGGCATCGGCGACGCCATCCTCGTGCAGGGCGAGCCCGCCCCCGGCCAATCCCTCCGCCTCGCCTACAACACGCTCCAAGCCGCCGGCTCGCGCATCTTCAAGACCGACTACGTCGCCTGCCCGAGCTGCGGCCGCACCCTCTTCAACCTCCAAACCACCACCGCGAAAATCAAAGCCGCCACCGCGCATTTGAAAGGCGTGAAAATCGCCATCATGGGCTGCATCGTGAATGGTCCCGGTGAAATGGCCGACGCGGATTTCGGCTACGTCGGCGGCGCTCCGGGCAAGGTGAATCTTTACGTCGGCAAGACCGCCGTGAAATTCAACATCCCCGAGGCGGAAGCCGTCGATCGGCTCCAGGACTTGATCCGCGAGCATGGCAAGTGGGTCGAGGCACCCGCGCCAGCCGCCGCCATCGCGGGATAAATCGCCTCGACACCGCCCCGCGCGCGACGTGTGGCTTGCAAGTGCCGGTGAGGCCTGCCATTGATCCTCCCCATGCCTCAAGGCTTTCGTGCCACCACACTCCGCGACGTGCCGCTCGCGCTCTCGCCCGACCCGCTCGCCGCGGACGACCGCCGTTACGCCGACCTCAGCGACGCGCGCGGCGGCACCGTCCTCGGCAGGCTGCGCCTGCTCTTCGAGGATCGCGCCCAAATCGGCCCGCGTTTCATCCATGCCGCCTTTGTCGGCCATCGCGGCAGCGGCAAATCCACCGAACTCCTCCGCCTGGGCGATCAGCTCCGCGGACGCTTCACCCCGCTCCACCTCTACGTCGATCCCTCCCTCGAACGCGACGCCGATTACTCCGACCTCGCCCTCTGGCTCGTCAGTGAAATCGACGACCTCTTCAAAAAGCGCGGCTGGTCCCTCGACAGCGCCCTCCTTGATGAAATCGCCGGCTGGTTTGCCGAGCGCACCTTCGAGAAATCCGAGGAGCTTCGCAAAGACGTCGGCCTCGAAGCCTCCGCCGAAGCCAGCGCCGGCTGGAAGTTTCCCGGCTTCGGCGCCAAGATCATCGCCCGGCTCAAATCCGCCATCAGCGGCAGCGTCGAGACTCGCCACAAGACCCGCCGCACCATGGAGCGTTACGCCGACGAACTCCGCGAGCGCGTCAACGCCTTCCTTGACCACGTCCATGTGCGCTTGCGCGAGGAAAAACAGCCCCCGCGCCTCCTCGTCATTCAGGATAATCTCGACCGTCTTCTCCCCGATCCCGCGCGGCGTCTCTTCTTTGACAATGCCGACTTCCTGCGCTCGCTCCGGGCCGACTTCATCTGGACCGCGCCCGTCGGGATGCAACTCGCGCCTTACACCATTCGCACCACCTTTCCCGATTGCTTTCAGATGCCCGTCCCCGCGCCGCGACGGCGCGACGGCGCGGACAATCCAGACGCCCTCAAGGGTCTGCTCGATTTCATCGATCACCGGGTTTCCATCGAAGAGGTGTTCGATTCCCCGGAGGCCGCGCTCCATCTCGCCGGCCAGTGCGGCGGCAGTCTCCGCGATCTGGTCAAAATGCTCGGCGACGCCCAGCTCGACGCCCGCGTGCGCGACTGCACGCGCATCGACCTCCTCGCGGCCCGGCACGCGGTGAAAAACATCCGCCTGGACTTTGAAAATGCCCTCCATCCCGGCAGCATTTATTACCCGATCCTCGTTTCCGTTCACCGCACCAAACAGTCGCCCGACCTCACCGAAGGCCAGTCCACGCGCGAAGCCGCCGAATCCGCCCGCGCATTTTTCTACGAACTGATGCTCAACGGCTCCATCCTCCAGTATAATGGCGAGAACACCTGGTTCGACGTGCATCCCGCCGTCGCCGCCATCCCGCGTTTCCAAGATGCCTTCCAAGCCAAAAAAGCCGTCCGCAAAACCGCACCCCGCGCGAAAAAAGCCGGTCGCGACCGCCGTTGAAGCGACCGATCCCGCGCGCGAATTTCGCGCGATGGTCCTCGCGCTCGCCACCGAGCCGGGCTTCCGCCTAAATGTCGCCCTCTACCGCGCCCGCACCACCCGCGAGCGGCTCGCGGATGAACTTGAGCGCGCTTTGGCGAAGGAGAAAATCCGCCTCACGCGGCTCGATTTCGCCGGCACGCCCCAACCCCGGCTCCTGCTCGATCTCCAGCGTCACATGGAAGAAAACCCCGCGCCCGAGGGCTGGGGCCGGGCCGTCTCGGTCACGAGCCTCGAAGAGCATCTCGGCCTCGCCATCGCCCAGATGAACGGCGCGGATCGCCAGCTTCGCTTCCTCGAAAACGCGAACCTCCACCGCGACGCCTTCCCTCGCGCCGTCCCCTGCCCGGTGGTCCTCTGGCTGACCGCGAGCGCCCTCGGCCTTCTCCAGCGCCATGCCCCCGATCTCTGGGACTGGCGCGCGCACACCTTCCGTTTCGCCGAGGCCGACGGCCCGGCCTTCGCAGGCGAGAGCGCCCTCGCCTCGCTGGCCGATTTCGCCGGATCGGACAACCGCTATACCAACCGCCGCCAAATGCTGGAAGCCATCGAGGTCTTCGAGCGCGCTCTGGCTGGCTATGAGCAACGCGAAGAAAGAACGAGCATCGATGCATGGCGGGTGCGCGATCGTCTGGGAAACGCTCTTTACCAACTCGGCGACTATGATCGTGCTGAGCCCATGTTGCGCGAAAACCTCGCCATCGCCGAGCGGATGGTAGGCCCCGAGCATCCCTACACGCTAACGAGCCTCAACAACCTCGCCGCCGTGCTCCATGAAAAAGGCGACCTGGCCATCGTCGAACCGCTCTACCGCCGAGTGTTGGAAACCAGTGAGCGGATTCTTGGAGCCGAGCATCCCGAGACGCTGAAGGGCCTCAACAATCTTGCTGGCCTGCTTTTGCAAGAAGGCGACTTCACTGCATCCGAGCTGCTCTTCCGCCGGGCGTTGGAAGGCCGCGAGCGAATCCTCAGCCCTGAGCATCCCGACACGCTGATGAGCCTCAACAATCTCGCTGCGCTGCTCCATCAAAAAGGCGATCTGGACGCCGCCGAACCGCTCGTCCGCCGGGCATTGGAAGTCCGCGGGCGCGTTTTCGGTCCCGAGCATCCCGACACGCTCGCGAGCCTCAACAACCTCGCCGGTCTGCTCGGAAAAAAAGGCGACCTCGACGCTGCTGAGCCGCTCTTCCGGCGAGCGTTGGCAGGGTACGAGCGGTTGCTCGGCCCCGAGCATCCCGACACGCTCATGAGCCTCAACAACCTAGCCCTCCTACTCCTGCAAAAGGGCGATCTCGACGCCGCCGAGCCGCTTTACCGGCGGGCGTTGGAAGCCCAAGAGCGGTTGCTCGGCCCCGAGCATCCCGACACCTGCCGCACGGCCTTTAATCTTTCCCTCCTCTGCGCGCACAAGAGCGACTTGGACGAGGCGCGGAGGCTCGCACAGCGGGCGGTGGATGGCGTGCAGCGCAGTCTTCCCGCCAATCATCCATCCCGGAAGAATTACGAAGCCCATCTCGCGCGCTTGCTCGCGGGGCAGTGAGGCTGCGGGGCGGGAGCACCAAAGGTGCATGACAAGCCAGCCCAGGGCAACGCCCTGGGTATCGCGTCGAAAGAGCGCACCGCCCTGAAAGGGCGGGATAAGCGCGGGAGTGTGCCGCCCTTTCAGGGCTGTTTTGGTTTTCCCGATCGGACCCAGGGCGTTGCCCTGGGCTGGCTTGTTTGGCACCTTTGGTGCGCGGATTCGTGCCGTCGATGCGTGGTTTGATACCGCAGGTGTCCAGACCCATGCCGTCGGTGCGTGGAGAGGTTGTCCGGGTTGGACGGTTTCTCATCCTCCCTTACCGGATGGCCGGATGACTGTATGCGCTCCCCTTTTCTCCCAGCCAAGTGTTCTGGTGAAAATGTGAATCTTTTACCCGGCTGTGGGCAAACCTCGCTCGCCTCGATTGGCGATTCTTGCGCCTGTTTTTGGGATTCAGGCGGGTGGATTTGGAGTTCGGGTGGCAAAAATGGCGAAATCTGTGCAAAAATGGCCGCGGGGAGGCGTCTGAGCCGGAAGGGCGGGGTCGCGCGAAATGGCCCCCGTTTTTTTTCCAAAAAATAATCCGCGCCCGCAGGCGATCGGGGCACGGGCGCTGCTAAGTCAGGTGTTCGGAATGCTCACCAACCTCGCTCTCGCTCTCGTCCTCGTCCTCTCCGCGCTCAGTCGCGGCGAGCGGGGTCGCGGGGCGGGGACGGGAAAGGGGAAGTGAGCGGTCCGAATGAAGAATCCAACATCCCGAACCTCACACTGCCATGCCCATCACCGGTCCCAGCTCATATATCACCGTCGTCCCCGCGTTTTTGAATCATTGGGCGGATGTCCAGCAAACGGTGAATCCGGTGGAACTTGACGGGGAGGCGCTGGGGCGGCCGACCGATGTGGGGCGCACGTATTTGCAGGATCTCCATGAAAATCTGCTGGCGGCGCGCGACACGCTGGAGGGGGTGCTGCTGGATGCGGCGCTGGAGCGCGCGGGAGTGCTGACGGAGAAGACGTGGCTGCGCGATCAATGTGTGTATTTTAACAAGGCGGTGCGGGCGGATCACGGGACGACGCCCTTTGCGGCGGCGCTGCCGCTGGCGCCGGGGCTGGCGGATGCGCGGGAGCGGTTCAATCGCCCGATGCGGCTGCTGACGGAGCTGTGGGGGAAGGTGAATGCGTATCGCACGGCGCTGGTGCCGTCGAAGGGGCCGCTGGTTTTAAGCCCAAGCGGGGCGTCGCAGACGGATGCGACGGGGCGGCTGGAGAGTCTGGTGGGGCATCAGGATGCGTTCGAGGAGCGCGATCAGCAGGCGACGCTGGACCGGGCGCGGCGCGAGGATTTGCAGGATCGGATTTATCCGGTGCTGAAGCTGTATCGGATGAAGGTGGAGTCGCTTTTTCCACCGGGAAATGCGCTGGTGGTGACGCTGCCGGCGCTGACGGATGATGGGACGGGCGGGCCGGAGCCGGGGGCGCTGACGGGGTCGCTGAATCAGGCGGGGACGGCGGTGACGCTGGCGGGGACGCCGTCGCCGAGCGGGACGGTGGTGCGGCATCAGCTCCGGGCGAGCGTGGGGGAGGAGCCGAACGGGGACGATGAGACGATGCGGGCGGAATTCGCGGCGGGTCAGCCGATCGCGCTGACGACGGATTACGGGCTGGGTGCGCCGGGGGCGAAGGTCCACTGGCGTCTGCTGGCGGTGACGGCGGACGGGCACGAGTCGGCGACGCCGTGGCTGACTTTTCAGCGGCCGGTGTAGGGGCGGGCGCGGGGAAGGGGGAGACGATTTTTCACGGGCTACGGCCCGTCGCCGCCGCCGTAGCCGAGGACTTCGACGGTGAAGATCGAGGGGGGCTCCTCGGTGGGCTGGACTTGCGTCGATTGCTGCGTGGCTTGTTTGGCGGCGTCGCCGGCGGTGGTGCTGGCGGCTCCGGCGGTGTTCGAGGCGGCGGAGATGCTGCCGAGATTTGGCGCGGCGACGGGGGCGGCGGTGGGCGTGCCCGCGCTGCTGCCGGAGACTTGGATGTTTTCGGCGTTGAGGACTTGCGTGGCGGCGATGTTCAGATTTCCCGCGGAGCGGATGCCCGCGTCGCCCGCGTCGATCGCGCCGTTCGGGGCGATGAGATCGACGTTGCCAGGCGGGATGCCCGCGACGGTGGCGAGCACGCCGATGCCGCCGCCGGTGGCGAGGCCCGCGAGGTCGGTTTTGAGATCGGCGGTTTGCGGGTCGATGAGCACGCGGGTCGGGGGGGCGCTTTGCACAGTTTTAGACGCGACCCCGGCGGCGATGTCGCCCTGCGAGGACCAGATGATTTCGTCGCCGCCGCGCAGGGTGAAAATGCGCGAGGTGCCAAGCGTCACGCTGTCATGGGCGAAGATGAAAATGCTGCCGCCGGATTCGGTGAGGATGCCCTGGTCGAGCGCCTGCGTCCCGGCGACATCGAGGCCGACGACGATGCGCCCGCCGGGCGCGAGCAGGCTGATGTTTCCACCGCTTTGCGTTTTGAATTCGCGCGCGGTGAGCGAGATGTCGCCGCGAGTTTCGCCCGCGCCGAAGAGCGCGTCGATCGCCGCGAAGCCGCCGTCGTAATTGCCAAAGCCGGGCCGCGCGGCGTCGGCGTGGTCGCGGCCCGCATCGCGGAGGGCGATGTAGAAAAGTTCGAGCGCGGCGAGGCTGCGCTGCGCGGAGGTGAGCGTGTCGGGAGGGAGGTCGGCGGCGTAGCGCGTTTGGTTGTCGCCGAATTTGAGGAAGGCGGTGAGGAATTTCGGGAAATTGAGCGGGCTGTTTTCCAAGCCCGTCGCCGGCCCGATGCCCGCGCCCGCGACGATGTCCGCGCCGCCGAAGGGCAGGAAAGGATTGCGCGCATTCCCGACGCTGACGACGCCGAGCGCGATGCCATTTCCCGCCGGGCCGACGCCGAGATCGAGGTCGCGGCCGGCGAGGACTTCGAGCGTGCCGGGGCCGCTGATCTGGATGTCGCCCGCGAGTGGCAGACTGCCTGCGTTCACGACATTTCCCTCCGCCGTCGCGAGCGTGCGCAACGGGGAATTGGCGGAGTAGGCGATGATGTCGCGCCCGGCGGTGACGACGCTCACGTTCTCCGCGTTCGTGTTCTGCACATAGATCGCGACGTCGCTGATGTCCTTCCCGGCGAAGATGCGCGCGACTTTCGGCGAGAAAATCGTGAGGGCGCTGATGTCGCCGGACGCGGCGTAAATGCGGAGCGGCTCGGCGTCGTCCTTGTGCAAAATCCCCGCCGCGTGGAGCGCCTGTTTTTGCTGCAAGAGCTGGCGCGTCGAGCCCGATTCGGAGAAGAGCGCATCGACGGCGGCGAAGAATGTTTCGTTCGTCGTGGCCGTGCCGATGCTCGTGCCGAACAAAGCCTGATAGCCAAACGGCGAGGCCGCGCCGGGCACGCCGGAGGGCGCGGCGTCGGACACATTGATCTGCCCCGCGCTCCACGCGGTGACTTCCCCGCCG
>JAYVRQ010000347.1:0-5381 GCA_043776145.1 Chthoniobacteraceae bacterium | reverse complement strand
TCGACGCCGCGCGAATGCGCGATGGCATCGCGAAGCTCGGCATTGATCGCGGCGCATTTCCGAAGCTGGCTGCGGAAGCCGCGCAGCAATGGACCGCGAGTTTCAATCCACGCCGGATTGAGGCGCAGGATTTTGAGGAGCTTTACGCGGAGGTATTGGGATGAGCGCACGAGAACTCCGGGTAGCGCGCGCGTCTCGCGTGCTGGCGAAGGCGTCCCGCCTTCGCGGACTTTCAAAACGCATCGTTTCAGATTTCGTTCACGGGATTTGCAGCGATGCGGCAGGGAAGTTCGTTTCGGCGGGACGCCGAAACCAGCACGCGAGACGCGCGCGCTCCCCGGAATCCGCAGCCGCGCGGTTACGCGGGTGGAGCGGTCTCGATGCGCGGGAAGAGCGGCGTCGGCGTGCCGAGCACATGGCCATCCGGCAGCCCGCCCCACTGCGCGTCTTCGAGTCGGAAGGCGCGGGGATTGCCATTTTCGTCCTTGTCCCAATTGAGCTGCGCGAAGATGCCCGCCGCGGCGCGCGGGAGGACCGGGGAGATGAGGATGGCGATGATGCGGAGGGATTCGGCGAGGGTGTAGAGGACGGCATCGAGGTGTCTTTCTTTGGTGGGCAATTTGGCCATCTTCCAAGGTGCCGTCTGTTCAATAAGAGTATTGAGTTCTGTCAGCGCAATCGTCACGCGATCAAGAGCTGCATGCACGGCGTGTGTGTCCATTCCCGCATCCACCTCTTTCACAACTTCCTCCACAATAAAGCGTGACTGGACCGATCGCTGAATCTCTGGCGCACTAGCTTCGTCACCTTCAATAATCAGATTGCCCTGAATACTTCGATCTCCGGGAGTATCGAAACGTAAGTCGGATTTGATCCGATAAGTTGGTGATGTAACGCGTCCTTCCCGATACTTCGCCGCCATATTCAGCGCGCGGTTTAGTAAGTTGCCTAGTGAGTTAGCTAAGTCGGAATTGTAACGCTGTACTAACCTCTCCTCACTAAAGTCGCTATCCTTCCCGGCAGCTATATCGCTCATCAAATAATACCGCAGCGCCTCCGCTCCATACTTATCCGCCAAGGCATTGGGATCGACCACGTTGCCGAGGCTCTTGCTCATCTTTTCGCTCTCGCCGCTCTTGCCGCGGATGTTCCACCAGCCATGCACGAGCAGCACGGGGATGTCGTCGTCCGCGAAGCCGAGCGACTTCAGCATGATCGGCCAATAGACGCCGTGCGCGGGGATGAGGATGTCTTTGCCGATGACGTGCAGCGCGGGCCACCAGTGGCGGAATTCGTGATCGCTTACCGGCGTGTCGTGCGCGGACGAGTAGCCGGGCGCGAACGAGATGTAGTTCACCAGCGCGTCGAACCACACGAAGGTGACGAAGCCCGCGCCGAAACTCTCGGGAAACGGGATGCCCCACTGGAGCCGCGCGGCGGGACGCGAGATGCAGAGATCGCCTTCGAGTTTTTCGACGGCATTGCGCAGCTCGCCGACGCGGAAATCGGGCACGACGAGTGGCTTCCCGGCGGCACTGCGCGCGTCGATGAGATCGAGCAGCCACTGTTTGTGTTCCAGCAGGCGGAAGTAGAAATTTTCCTCCTCGCGAAACTCGACCTGTCCCCACTCGGGCCCGAACTCACCATCCGCCCCGCGCTCCTTGTCGGTGAGGAATTGCTCCTGCCGCACCGAATACCAGCCGCCCGCACTCTTTTTGTAGAGCCACTTGCTCCCGCCATCCGCGCCTTTGTCATCCCACAGCCGCTGGAGAATCGCGCGCACGCAATCCTTGTGACTCTGCGCCGTGGTCGCGGCCCATCTGTCGTAACGCACATCCAGCTTCTCCCAAAGCGCGACGAATTTCGCCGTGAGCCCATCGACAAATTCCTGCGCCGCGACGCCCTGCTTTTCCGCCGACTGCTGCACCTTCTGCCCATGCTGATCGACGCCCGTGAGATAAAAAACCTCGTCGCCTTTCAGCCGATGATAACGCGCGAGCACATCGGCCAGCACCTTTTCGTAAGCGTGCCCGATGTGCGGCGCGCCGTTGGTGTAGTCGATGGCGGTGGTGATGAAGAAGGTGGGCATGGGTGTTATTCAAGTGGAGGCGCATCGCGATGGGCGTGCCAGAAGCGGAGTATGTTCACACGCGCGGCGGCTTCGTCGATTTCGTAAATGATGCGGTAGATTCCGAACGCGAGGATTTCCTGCGCGTTGGGATGGCGGCGGGTTTTTCGGCGGCGACCGCGCCGGGCGTTTTCCGCATCGTGAAGTTCTTCGGTGGCAAAAAGCCTCAAGTCCGAAAAATACTTTTCACCGCGCCAGGGCTCTCCGCGATCCCGCCAATACTCTTCGTTGTCGTAGAGGTCGGTTTCAGCGGGCTCCGTGAAGGTTACGAGGAACGACGCAGCCGGCATCTTTCTTCGTATCGCTCCAAAATCTGTTCATTAGTGTAAACGCGTCCCTCTGCGATCGACTGTTTCGCTTCATCAATCGCCAGATCGAGCCGCGCCTCTTCATACAATTCCAGAAGGCCGGGCGAATTGTCTTCGAGGGTCTCGACCCATTGATGGATGGTTTCTTTCACGGACATGCGCGGAGGCTAGCACGCGGGCGCGCAGCGGGACAGGGAAAGGTCGTCGCGGCTATTCGAGCGGAGGCGTGTCGCGATGGGCGTGCCAGAAGCGGATGACATTCACACGCGACGCGGCTTCGTCGATTTCGTAAATGATGCGATAGATTCCAAAGGCGAGAATCGACCGGGCGCTCGGATTGCGCCGGTCGTGCAGCGAACGACCGCGTCTTGCCTGATCCGCGTCTGCCAGTTCCCGGAGCGCGAAGTCGCGCAGGTCGATGTAATACTTTTCTCCCCGCCAAGCATCGCCACGATCGGCCCAGTACGTGTCGATCCTGTCCAGATCTTCAACAGCCCGCTCGGTTACTTCGACGCGGAGTCTCGCTTCGCCCATTTCGCCTGCATCCGTTGATCGATTTCATCGAATGTTACCATTCGCCCCGCCCGCACATCCTCCATGCCTTCCTCAATGGCCTGGCTCAGTCGCGCCCGTTCGTAGAAATCGAGCAAGTCCGGCGCGTCGTCGGGCAATTCATCGACCCATTTATGTACAATTTCTTTTACAGACATGCGCGGAGGCTAGCACGCACGCGGCTTTTCGACAGGTGGAAAAAATTCACGCGTACAGCGCGAGCGGATTCAGCGTGAAATCGGGGAAGATATTCGCCAGGCCCTCGGGCGTCGCGCCGTGGCGGGCGAGGACGGGGGCGAGGATGTCGCGGTAGTTGTTCGTCACGGGCAGGTCGCCGGGGCCGTCGAGGATTTCGGGTTTCAGGCCGGTCCAGCCGCCGAGGACGCGCCCGCCTTTCACGCCGCCGCCCATCACGAAGCTCACGCCGCCGCGCCCGTGATCGGTGCCGAAGCTGGCGTTCTCCGCGACGCGGCGACCGAACTCGGTCATCACCACGACTGTCGTCGTCGCTATGCGCGGGCCGAGGTCGCGGCGGAAGGCAGCGAGGCCGTTCGCGAGGTGGAGCATCAGCGGTTCGATGCCGGATTGCTGCGTGAAATGCGTGTCCCATCCGTGCAGATCGACGCTCGCGGCATCGAGGCCGACATCCGCGCGGATGAGCTGCGCGACCTGCCGCAGACCCTGGCCGAAGGAATCCTTTTCATCGTATTCAGCGCCGTTCGCGGGCCTGGCCTTTGCGTCGATGGACTCGATGCGGCGCAACGCCTCGAAGGTGCTCGTGGCCGCGTCGCGCAGCGGGCCTTGTTCGCGGGCGTAGAGCCGGGTGAGTTCGCGCGTGAATTCGTCTTTCACCTTGTTCGTCTTTTCCGCGATGGAGAATTCTTCGAGCGATTGCAGCGCCGCCGCGCTCGGTGCGCCGGAGAGGGACTCGGGCAGCGTCGCGGAAAGCGCCACGGCGGAAAGCGGGCTTTGCGACGGGCCGCGCGCGCGAAGGAAACGCGCGAGCCATCCGCCGGCGGCGACGCCTCCGTGTTCCATCAAATCCTGCGCCTCGAAGTGCGAGCGCGAATCGCTTTCGCCACCCGCGCCGTGGATGATCGCGAGGTCGCCGTCCTTCCACGCCGGTTCGAGTGCGCGGAGGTTTGGGTGAAAGCCGAACGTGTCATCGAGCCGCACGGCGTCCTTCGCCTTCACGGCGAGGCGAGGGCGGAATTTGTGGTAGTTGTCGTCGGCGATCGGGGCGACGAGCGTGAGGCCGTCGGCGGCACCGCGGAGGAAGACGACGACGAGCGTGCGCGCGTCGTCGCGCGTGGTGGAAAGGTTGGCTTCGGCGTTCATTTTCAGCAGCGTTGGAAGGCGGGCGACGCGAGCATCAGCGCGAGGCCGTCGCCGGATTTGAGGAAGGCGTCGCTCTCGTCCGCGATGGGCTGGCGATTGAGCAGGGAAGCCATCAGCGCGGCGTCGCCGCCCATGATTCGCTCGAGAGTTTTGCGGTCGATGCGCGTGCCGGGGATGCGGTTGTTCGCGAGGGCGAGCGCGAATTTCCAGCGCCAGAGCAGCGTGGCGTGCCAATGCGAGGCGCGCGCGGGATAGCCGTCGGGCGTGGGGAAGCGGAAGGGCACATGGCCCATGCGTTCGAGATACGAGACGACGCCGCGATCCGCGTCCGTCTCGGCATTCGTCGCGCGCAGGGCGGAGACGATGTAGTGGAACGGGCGCTTGAATTTCTCACCCGCCGAGGCGTGAAACTCGGGCGTCGCGAAGAGCGCGCGGAGCACCGTCTGGATGTCGCCTTTGCTTTCCGTGAACGCGCGCGCCACGGCATCGACGGCGGATGGCGGCGGTTCATCCGAGATGAAGCGCACGCAAAGTTTCGTGGCGATGAATTGCGCGGTGCTCGGATGATTCGCGACGATGTCGATCACGCGGTCGAGGTCGCCTTCGCCGAGACCGGCGGGGATGTCCTGGCCGAGCACGCGCTTCGCACCGTCGTCATGCGCGTCTTTGCGGAAAACGACTTTGCCTCGATCCTTCGCGGGCGAGAAGAGTTTGCCGGAAAAGCCGTCGTCTTTTTTCGCGAGGATCGTCCAGCCGGTGAGGCAGCGCGCGACTTCCATCACGTCCGGCTGCGAGTAGCCGCCGTGGACGCCGAGCGTGTGCAGCTCCATGAGTTCGCGCGCGTAGTTTTCGTTCGGCTTTTCGTCCGGCGAGCGCTTCGTGTTTGCTTGCCCGTCGAGATACCAGAGCATCGCCGGGCTGAGCGCACTGGCGGCGAGCATGTCGCGGAAATTGCCGAGCGCGTTCGCGCGCACCACGTTTTGGTCGTCGGCGATCTTCGTGTAGCGGCAGTCGCCCTTGCCAGGATCGATGTTGAAATGGTCGCTCCAAAACTC
>JAYVRQ010000346.1:0-20346 GCA_043776145.1 Chthoniobacteraceae bacterium | reverse complement strand
CCACGCGCTACGACAAGCTTCGCAACACTTTCTTCTCCGCTCTCTGCCTCGTCGCCGCTTTCCTCATCGCCAAGAATTCGTGAACACTACCTAGCGCGGGTGTGCATGTGGTAGTCTTCGAGCGTGGGTCTCGGTCGTCGGATGAGTCCCCACACCGTCCAGCGGAAAAGCCGCTCCTGCATGGCAGTCGGCAGCCAGTGGTAAAATGGCGTGAGCAAATGCGGCTCGATTGGGAATGCGTAAGCTGGCGTCTGCATCCATACGGATTTCCCGACCCGGAGTGCCTCTCGCGCAAATGCCTGCTGACGCGACGCATCACCGACGTGCTCGATCACGGAATTGCTGAAGACCAAATCGAAAGAGCGGTTCGCATGTTCGCGCAGGTCACATCCATCGCCAGCGATCGAGCGGATGTTTGGCGGGCATCCTGCCGGCAGATTCTCCGGGCCTTCCGGGCGCAGGATAGTGATTTGCGATGGGATGGCCGACTCGGTCCAAAAACCCGAAAATCCGCCAACGTCCAGGATGGTCATCTCCGCAGTCGGAATGCACACGCTTACGAATTTCTCCATGCGCGTGCGCCGGAAATTCCGTGCGAGACGGTACAGGCTCTCAAATTTCATCGCAGATATGATGCAGTGGGAGGGGTGATACGGGGCGGATTTTTTGGTAGGACGCCGACGTTGTCTCCTTGCCGTTCCACAAGACAAGGGAATCCCGACGCGCCGCCTTTGGAAGTGATGAAGGTTTCATCGCGCGCATGCCCCGGCCTCCTTGAAGACGGCGATGAACTGCTCGATCTCCCGCTCGACGGTGAAATGCCGCGCGCGTTCCCGACCTTTTTGCACCAGTGCCTCGCGCAAGGTCGGCTCGGTGAGCATGCGCCGCAGGCAGTCCGCAAGTTCGCCAGCGTTTTTCGGATCAAAGAGCAGACCCGCGTCGCCGATGATTTCGGGTGTGGCGGAAGTGTTCGCACCGATCACCGGGCAGCCGCAGAAAAACGCCTCGGCGACCGTCTTGCCGAATGTCTCGTAGAACGAGGGCTGCACATACACGTCCGCCATTTTATAGAACGAACGCAGGTCCTCCGCAGGCACCGGGCCGGTGAATCGCAGGCGATCCTCCACGCGGTGCTGCCGCGCGATTTTGCGCAGCGTGTCGCCATAGTCGCCGCCATCGCGGCTGAAGGGATCGAGCCGACCGACGAAGACCAGTTCATGCGGCAGGCCGGTCGCGGCGACGAATTTTCCGAACGCCTCGGTGAGCGTGTGCGCGTTTTTGTAGAAGTAGATCGTCGAGAGAAAAAGGATGTAGGGCTTGCGCAGATTGTAGCGGTCGAAGCGCGCGCGTTCGGCGTCATCGAGTGGTCGCTCGTGGTAGCGGCACGCGTCCATGCCGTGATGGATGATCGCGGCCTTGTCGCGGATGTCCACTTGCGTGCAGATCTCGTCGAGGCACAGGTGCGAATTCACGATCACACGATCTGCGCGCTTCAGCGATGGGATCGCGAGCCAGCGGCGGTAGAGCGAGCGGAGGAGGCCGATTTTTAATCCGCCGCGCAGATGCTGCGTCGCATAGACCGCGAGCACGAGCCGCGTGCGGCGCGGCACCCACACAGGCGCGATGCCGCCGCCGCTGCTGGTGAAAAAAACATCAATGCCGTGCTTTTTCAGCAGCCGCGGAATGAGGACTTGCTCGCTGAGTATCCGCAGCATGCGCCGTTCATTGCTCGCACCCGCTTCGATGAGCCGCACATTCGGCGCAGCCGGCTCGAAGAGATGGCGATTCGTCCTGGTGACGAGGATGAAGTATTCATTCCCCGGATCACGCGCAGCGAGTCCGGCGATCGTCTGCTGGAAAAAATCGAGCGACCCGGTGGGCTTCTCGGGATTCTCGGAAAGTGTGGCGAAGGCGATGCGCACGCGGCTTTTTTTGCGGGGGATCGTGTTTGGATTTGGGAAGCAGGCTTGTCGGTTCGTTAAGTCCACAAGCCGGACACTCAATTTCCGACAAGCAGTGAGCATTTCGCAATCCATTCACGACATCGAGCCTCGACGGATTCGACCGACCAATGACTCATGCAGGCCAGTGGTGAAGCCTTGTTTTTGCAAAACTCCGCAGCACGAATGGCGGTATCGCACGGCAGGCAAGGCAGGGCGGGGTGGCGAAGCAACAGGAATCGCTCGGGATACCAGAACGGATCCCAAACGGGATTCGACGGACCGGACACGATCACGGAAGGACGCCCAAGTGCGGAGGCCAAATGCATGGGGCCGGAATTATTGCCAATGAAAAGACTCGCCGTTGCGATTGCGCGTGTGAGCGCACCGATGGAATCTGTCGCGACGCGTTCCACGCTCGCCGGGAGTTCGAGCCGCGTAGTTCCGGGATCATCGATCCAAACCACCTCGAAGGTGTGCGAGAGATTTTCCGCGAGTGTTTGAAAACGCTGGATCGGCCAGCGCTGATAGGCGCGGCTTGCACCGGGGTGAATCACGATTCTGCCCGGGATCGGCAGCGTTGCACCTGCCAAGTGCCCGAGGTTTGGAGGAGGCGGAGATTCCTCCCAATCTGAGTTTCCAAATCGTTGCATCAGCGAGCGCCCGATTTCCCAGTTTGCCTGCGCCACCCGCAAGGCTTCCGGCAGTGCGACAGGATCAGTGACGCTGCCAGGCACCTTGATGAAGGCAGGGCTCACGCCGACACGCGTCCGCCCCCCGGCGAGTCGTGCAAGAAGATGCGCCACGTTACTCTGATCACTGGTGAGGAGCGAGGCATCGGCTTTTTCATGCCGGAGCCGGGTCATCAAATTGAGAAGCCGGATCGGGTGCTTCCAGGCTCCGTTGAAATCGCGGGTCGTCATCGTAAAAATCCGGCCCTGCTGAACATCCGCTGCAAACAACGGCTCCGCGAGCGGGCTGGTCATCATGAACAATTCCCAGTCCGGCTGCTTCCTCCGCAAAGCCTGGATGACTGGGAGAAAAACTACGTTATCACCGAGCTGATTGATCCGGAAGACGGCGAGCTTCATGGTCACGCGCGCGACCAGAAACGCAGTGCCGTCCCTGCCGTTTCCTGCGGGTCTGCGCTTTGAAATCCGCACTCGGCGAGTTTCGCTTCAAGTGCGGCAACCGATTCCCCTGGGGGCTCCGGATGAAGTTCTGCAACGATATGCCGGAAACAGCGGAGGCAGCCGCGCGATGATTCTGCGACAATTCCGTACTCGGCCGCTTCACAATCGAGCTTGAGCAGATCGAATTCTTTGTTCTCCACGCCCGCTTGCACGAGCGTCTCTCCCAGTGTGAGAAGTGGGACTTGTGTAGGGCGTGAGGCCGCTTCCCCGGAGGGGGGTGGCACGAACAGCCCATCGGCGAGCGAGCAGGCGGTGGGATGAAAATGAAACACGCCGCTCCTGCCGGCGACCCCTGCGTTCAATACGCGAACGTCATGCAGCCCGTTGACTTGGAGATTGAAGCGGAGCCGTCCAAAGGTGCGGGGATTCAACTCGACGCTCACAGCCAGCGGAATTTCCCGGATCATCGCAGCGACGGCGACATCGAAGGCACCGATATTCGCCCCAACATTCACGTAGGAAAGTTCCTGCCCCCGCACGCTCTTTCGAATCCACGCATCGTAACAGCCGTTTGCCAATAATTCTTTCGCTGCGTGGCCATCCTGAAATCGTGCGTCGCAGACCAGCCACCATTTTTTTTTCCAACAATATGACACAAGAGGGTCAGCAGGCCGCATGATCCGCTGAAGGAAGATTGTCCAGCGGTTTGAAAAAGCCATGGAGTCGGTCAGACCGGACAACTTGTTCCGAAGGGTAGTAAGCAGAGGCATGGGTTGGCGAGGTTATCCATTCGCGAAACCGACGCAAGACGTGGCTTAACGACTGAAATGTCGCCGGGCATCGAGCCACTGGCCGGTGACGATTCGTCCATCCCGGGCGCATTCCGTTTTGAACCCGTGATCCGGTGGTGTTCGCTTCGCTCATCCACCGGCTACATTTCCCTGAAGCCTCCGGCTAGCAAGCGGCCGCTTTTCAAGTGTGTTCGGCATGTCGTCCGCACCATTTTCTGACTTCCATTTCAGGACGAAACTGAAGCACCCGACCCGCACGCTGCACATTTGCAGGCGCACACAATTGCTGCGCCATGCCGGGGCTGACCATCTCACCGGCTTTCCAAACAGGGTGCTTTCCCACGAGATTTAAGCCAGAGCCGGGTTGAGAGGATGATTGATGAGGTCGTCTTTGAAGAAGCCTACCATCACTCACAGCTTACGTTCGATTCCAATTCCGCCCGAGCCCATTGCTACCTGGAAAAACAAAAGCCGCCCGGTCGAGCAGACCGGGCGGCTTGAATTGTTTTTACTTCAGGGGACTGGGTCTTGCGTTAAGGACCGATATGCACCGGCCCTCCGACGGATTGAATCCTCAAAGGTTTTGTCGAAGGAATATTGGTAGTCGTCGGGGTTGATCCCGACTTTACCAAAATCGCCCCGTTCGTTGGAACATTAGCGATGCCAAGCGCGAGTGTATTGTAAGGTGTGATGAAAGCTCCTGTCCCAGGCCCTGCTGCGGCAAAATCTACCCAAACCGCAAGGGTAGCGAGGGCATTCACGGGCATCCCGATACCAAAGCCGGAATCGCGATCCACACCTGTCGTTGTCTCGATATCCAGCGCCGAATTCTGTAGCGCCGTGCGAACCTGGGCGGGTGTGAGAGTTGGAATAAATGACGTGAGCAGCGCTGCGATCGCGCCCGCGTGCGGGGCAGCGGCGGAGGTGCCTGAGAATGTCGTGAAATTGGGAACTGAAGTGCTGATCCCGTCTGCGGCGGTGATATCTGGTTTCTGGAGGACTGCGCCACCGGTAGCAGTGAAATTTCCGGGCGTAATTGCAGTTCCATTTGGATTAAAGAAGACGCGCCGGGGGCCATCGGAACTATACGGCTCGACCCGAACTGAAGTGCCACTGGTGAAAGGCGTAGTCCTACTCGCTGCTGAGGTAGCGGCGACAGAAAACGCATTCGCTGCCCCGGATGCATTGTGTCCGCGAGTTTTCCCGGCAGTCGAATAGGTGAGCCACGCTCGCCCAGTATCGAGGTGAAGAAACCGATCTGCTGCACCAATGTGCTTCGCGATCACGATGCGTTCACCGGGATTCAGTGTGGAAATCGATTCATACGGATTTTGAGTGCCGTTCTGCAGATTCGTCGATGCCCTCAATACGGTGGTGAAAGCGGCATCGGTCACGAACAGATCATAGTCGTTGCTTGAGCCGCCTAGCGGATCCGCCCAAAACAAATCGACACGTCCATTACCGCCCCCGCTAAGGACTGTGTTGGATGTGGCGGCTCCGAAACTATGAATTCGGTAACTGGTAGTCCCGACTGTAAGGGGACCACCATCAGAAAAATTTCCTTCCCAAGTGCCGGAGGTTCCGCCGTCCTTGTTGCCTGAGTTGCCTGCTGCGGAGAAATAAAGCACGCCGCTGGCGGAGACATCATTGACCGCCTGTGAAATAACTCCGTCCTGAAACGGAGATTCATCGAAGTAGCTCACATCATCAATAATGATATTACAGCCAGCTGCACGCAGGTCGCGAATATTCTGGGCAAAGCTTTCAGAACTGGAGAACGCAGTGGCAAAAAAAAGTTCCGCGCCTGGCGCAATGTCATGAACAATTTCCAGCATCGCAGTGCCCTCCCCGGTTCCCGCTCCTCCCTGTCCAGGCAAAACCGTAACAGCGCCCAAGTCGCCAGTGCTTTGCGAAGTGGCGAGGTTGTCGATGCTGTCTGAAAGGACACCAACTCTGATTCCTGTGCCGTCAGCGTTTGTTCTCGTACGAAATGTATTCGCTGCGTGCGCAACATCCCCTTGAGATGTGACTGAGCCTACATTGGTCGTCGCCTCGGCGGCAGGCCGAATAAAGCGGACGTCCGCACGACCGGCGAGCGCTTCCGCCTGTACGGGCGAAACAAGGGCCCGGACAGCATGCAAGTCGGGGACGCTTGCGATGACCTGCCCTCCCCCCGCTTTGATCTGTGCGACCAGGGCGTCCGTTACAGTGGCATCAATATCCACCATCACACGCCCATCGGCGTTCAGTTTCAAATTCGGCTTAAAGTTGGGTAAACCTGCGATGGCCTGACCCCGCGCGATCTTCGCCCCATGCACGAGTTGCGAGTCCATTTTCTGCTGGGCCGGTGTGCGAGTGGCTTTTTCCTCCAGAAGGAGTCCGATCTGGCGGATTATTTCGTCAGGCAACTTGGAGGGATCCGCAGCGAATCCCGGAGTCGCTTGGACTGCGATGCAAAGCATGAGCAAAGCCAGCCTACTGAAAGAGGAAAAAGTTCTTCCTTGTTTGTAAGTGTTCATAAAAGCAGGTTTGAGTTGGGATTAACGCTTGGCGCGGCTTGTTTGAGCACGGCCCAAGCCTAGCTTTTTTTCCAGGGCGTTCAGCCTTTCAGCCAGGGCATGGTTCTCAGACTTCAGCTTTCCCATGTCAGCGTCCTTGCGCGCCACTTGTTCTTCCAGTTTCTCATTCAATCCCTGAATCGCCGCGAGCGCCACGCCGTCGGCGTCCACGGTGGTGATGTGCTTCTCGTCGGAACCCACGGAGAATGCCTTGTGGAAGTCCTGGGCCATGGGGCCGATGTGCCGGATTTCGGAATCGGTTTTGTATTGCCACTCGGTGATGGGCATACGGCTCACTTTGTCGAGCACTTCACGGGCGTTGACAGCTGTGAATCGCTCCTTCGCATTGCGGTCGCTGGTGATGTTGAGGGACTGACAAAAGACATTGCCAGAGAGATAGGTGGCGGTGTGCGTACCGGGCGTACCGATTCGGATGGCGTTGGATTCCGACGCAATTCCCGGGTTGCCAATGTAGATGTTATAGCTGCCGGTTGCAAAAAATCCAGTTTGGTGCCCTATGGCGATGTTAAGAATACCAGTTGTGTTGTTGTAAAGAGCCTGAAGGCCGATTGCCACGTTACCGGTGCCCGTGCTGTTCAAATGTAAGGATTCAGTCCCATTCGCTATATTGGCGCCACCTGTTGTATTGTTATCAAGCGAACGATATCCAATAGCTACGTTTTGCGAGCCTGTATTGTTAGTATATAAAGCATAAGTTCCGATTGCCATATTCCCGTAACCCGTTGTATTTTGGTAGAGAGACTGGGTTCCGAATGCAGTATTGTCGGCGCCGCTCGTATTGGAATACAATGACCAAACACCTGTTGCCGTATTGCTTGTCCCATTTGTATTATTAAATATTGACTGATACCCAATCGCGGTATTGTTTGCACCCGTCAAGGACGGGGAAGAAAGCGCCCCGTCGCCGAATCGTGTAGTGCGGATAGGATCCACTGCCATGAGGTTAAACACAGGATAGAGGAGGAGTGTGGCGATCAGCCATGAAGGAGGCGTTTTCATTGATTTTTGGTTTCGGGATTTCATTTGTTGATGCAGCTAGGTTAGGTTTTTTGAGTGAGTCTGAGTCTGTGATTGAAGGATTATGCTCGGAGTGGAGCAGCCCGATGATTCCATGAGAAGTGGGTGTTTTCCTATTTCTGTAGGGGTTTTATCCCTTTCGACGGGGGGGTAAATACCCCCTCATCTCGGTGGTTTTTTCTTGTCTCTCCGCCACGCCGTTTCTTATTTTTCACCGTAATGCACGATCCAGCGGCGGCTCAGAAAGCGGCCGGCCACCAAACGAGGCGCATTTCCCCCATGAAACCACGAGTAGTTTTGGCTGACGATGAAATCTGCATCCGGCAAACGCTGGCGTTTTTGCTTCGCGCCGAGAAAGTGGACGTGGTGGGGGAAGCGGCAGACGGACAGCAAGCTCTGAGTCTGTGCCGACAGATGAGGCCCGCTTTCCTCCTGGCCGACCTTTGCCTTCCGGTGCTGGATGCAGTGGGCGTGATGCTGCGGATGCGAGCGGAAAAGCTGGGCATCCCGGTGATGATCTACACGGGTAGCGAGGACGAACAGCGAATGATCGCGGCACTCGGGGCGGCACCGTCCGTGATGGTCCACAAGACGGACGCTCTGGCAGATCTCCTCTTTGGAATCCGCTTTGCTGCGGAGGGGAGATCATATCTTTCACCCAGGCTGGCAGGCTTGCACGCGAGGATCAAGGTGCCCAAGCCGACAGACATCCTCACATCTGCTGAAACAGAATTGCTGAAAATGGTGGCATCCGGTTACAGCACAAAGATGGCGGCCGCGCAGCTCGGCAACAGCGAGCATACCGTCTCCAACCGGCGTGAGGATCTCATGCGGAAGCTCGGAGTGCATGAAGTAACGGCTCTCGTCCGGCTCGCGATAAAGTGGGGTTTGGTGGATTGCGGTTAGCCTGCAACTGCTATTCCTTGGGAACCACGCGCAAAAACTCGCGGCGCATTACAGAAAGCTCGCCGGAAGCGCGCCGAATCACCAAGCTGCGAAATGCCGCGAGCACTCATCACAGGAATCACAGGACAGGATGGATCATACCTTACCGAGCTTTTGCTCGCGAAAGGATATGAGGTCCACGGAATCGTCCGCCGGACTAGCAGTCTCGATCGCTCGCGACTCCAATCGCTCTACGCAGACCCGGCGATCTACGGAAAGCAGCTCTTCCTCCACTATGCCGATCTCGATGACCCGACGACACTCCGGCGCATACTTTTGAAAGTGGTGCCCGATGAGATCTATCACCTCGCCGGGCAAAGTCATGTCGGCCTGAGCTTCGAGATTGCGGAATCCACCTGCGAGATGACTGCGATGGGCACGCTGCGCCTGCTGGAAATGGTGCGCGATATGCCGAGCCCGGCGCGGCTTTTCCACGCGGCTTCGAGCGAGATTTTCGGCAAGCCGGCCACTGGGCCGCAGGATGAGGAAACTCCCATGCGGCCCGCGAACCCTTACGGGTGTGCGAAGTCGTTCGCGACGCGGATGGTGGGAATCTACCGGGAGGCATTCGGAATATTTGCTGTCAACGGCATCATGTACAACCATGAGTCCCCGCGGCGCGGCGAAAATTTTGTGACGAGGAAAATCTGCCGTGCGGCGGTGGCCATCAAACGCGGGCTGCAGGATCGCCTGCAACTCGGCGACATGTCCGCCAGTCGCGACTGGGGCTACGCACCGGACTACGTCCGGGGAATGTGGATGGCGCTGAACCACAGCACCGCGGAGGATTTTGTCTTCGCGACCGGAAAGCTGCATACGGTGCGCGATGTGGTGGAAGTGGCATTCCGCACGGTCGGCCTCGACCCGACGGCCTATGTGAGCACGGATACGCGGATGCTCCGGCCCGTCGAATCGGTGAATCTCGTCGGGAATGCGAGCAAGGCCGCACGCCTGCTCGGATGGAAGCCGGAGGTGCAGTTCGAGGAAATCATCGCCACGATGACTAACGCGGAGATGGCGTTGCCGCCTGCGTAGGCAGCCGTGCCAGTTCAGGACGCCGCGGGTTTCCGCGCGATGGCAAAAAGATCCGGCGCGGCGGTGAACGCATCAATGCCCGCCGGTGCTGCACCACCATGGCGCGCGCGGAGGAGCAAGCGGGCGATGCCGCCGAAGATGCGCCATATCCACTTGCGCACCAAGCCGCCCGCTGTAGCCGGGCACACGTGGACGCCACGGATTGAGACGACTTCGAACCCGGCCGTGGTGAGCACCTGCCGCATACTCGTCGGCGTGAGGCCGATCTCGTGCGAAAAATCACCGTACCGTGTCGCGCCGGCGAGCGGGCTTTGCGCATTGAAAGTGAGCAACCAGAGCTGCCCGCCAGGCTTCAGCGCGGAGCGGCACGCGTCGAGGAATGCGAGCAACTCATCCGGCTTCAGGTGCTCGATGAGATCTTTTGCATGCAGCAAATCGAAGCGGCTCGGCTGCCTTTGCAGCGCCTCGGAGATCCCGTCCTGGACAAATTCGATCCCGGGATTTTGCGCACATGCGATCGCAAGATCGCCGGGGCTGCGGTCCACACCCCACAGCGCCGTAAGTCCCTTCGTGCGCAGCCAAGCGAGCCATTCACCTTTTCCGCAGCCGAGATCCCCGGCCATCGCGGCAGCGGATGGCAAGAGGCCGCGGTAGGATATTTCATATTGCCGGAACTGGATCGCGGGATCGGAAAGTTTCGCTGCGCCGAAGTTTGCCGAGTAAGCCTTGTATAGCCGGTCGCGGCAGTCAGTTTGCGGGGAGGGTGTTCCAGGACTCACGCGCGAAGAGTCGCCGGGCGCGCATCGCCTTGCGAGTTTGAAATGATCTCTGCTTCGGAATGCGGAACGTCCGCTTGCGGATTCAGGACGGGCTGCATAGACACGCGTGCAGGTCGCCTTTGAGAAGAGGCCCGTCATTTTCCGCAAGCGAATATCCAACCGTTGTCGAAGCCCGCACTGCTCCTGATTAGCGCCGCATCCGTCGTCGGTGAAAACCGCAAACGGCTGGATACTGTCGCGCGTTTTTTTGATCTGACCTGCGTGACGTGCCGCACCTCGCAGAGCATCGGATTTGATGTGACGCTTAGGGAGCAAATGCAGCCTGCGGGCTACCGTCTCATCGGGCTCGACACGCTGGGCCAGCCAGAGACGACGACGCGTTACATCCTCCGCGGGATGGGTGCTGCGCTGGATGGGCTCCGCTTCGATGCTGTCCTCGTGGAATCCGAGCCGTGGGCATTCGTGCGATGGCAGGCGTGGCTCTACAAGAAGCTGCGGCAGCCACGCGCGATCTTCGGCGAGTTCTCCTGGGAGAATGTCGAGCGCACCGGCGTGAAAGGCGCGATCCTTTCGTGCTGCTATCGCCTCGCGTGCGGCACCGATGATTTCGCCCTCGCCGGAAATCGCGCCGCAGGTGAGATCTTTGCAAGTCACGGACTGCCAGTCGCGCAGATCCTCGTGACTCCGCAGACCGGCGTGGATGAGGTGCAATTTACCCCCGCCAGTGCGGCGGAGCGCCTCGTCGAGCGCACACGCGAGGGCTTGGATGGCGATGCGTTTGTGGTCGGGTTTTGCGGACGTCTGCTAGAGGAAAAAGGGGTGATGGATCTCGTTCACGCGATCCAGTCGGCGCGTGCGGCGCATCCCGCGCGCAATCTCCAGCTCGCGATCCTCGGCTCCGGGCCGCTGCTCGCCGACTTGGAACGCATGGCTGCGAAGAATCCGTGGCTGCGGCTGCTCGCTCCACGGCCTCACGAGAAAGTCGCGAGCTTCATGCGACTGCCGGATCTTTTTGTCCTCCCGAGCAAGCCGTCGCGTGAACCGGGCAAGGTGTGGGAAGAGCAGTTCGGCCACGTGCTGATCGAGGCAATGGCGTGCGGTGTGCCGTGCATCGGCTCGGACTCCGGCGCGATCCCGGAGGTGATTGGCGATGATGCGATGATTTTCCCCGCCGGTGATACAGCCGCGCTCGCCACGCTGATCGGTCATACCATGCACGCACCACGCCAGCCTGGAGTGGTGCGCCAGCGTGTGCTGGATCGGTTCACGAACGAAGCAGTGGGGCGCAACTGGGCAGAATTCATCCTCCGAAGACTGCGCGGCGGAAAAGATCGCGAGCCATGAACGACGCATCCCGCACCGTGCTCTGGATTGATGCACATCTCGAGTATCGCAGCCCGACGATGAGGCATCTGCTGCACTCGCTGCCGCGGCTTCGCGCGGAAGGCTGGACGGTGAAAGCATGGTGCCTGCGCTCCGATGCGCCGCAGGATCAAGTCGAGCATACATTTTTTTTCGCACCGCGCTGGCTGGGGCCATTCGAACTCCTTTACTTCACGATCGCCGTGAATCTCTACGGCCTGTGGCGCTGGCTGTGTCGGCGGCCCCGGCCCGCCGCAATCATCCACGCGACCTGCGGCACCTACCTCGCTGCGGATGTCACGTCCGTGCATTTTCTCAACTGCGTGTGGGCGCGGACGCAGCTCCGGCTCGGCTTCTCGGACTGGCGCGAGGCGGCGCGCTACCCGTTCGCACTGCTCGGTGCGTGTGCCGAGCGGCTCCAATGGTGGAGCCCTTCGCTGCGACTTGCGCTCGCGGTCTCGGATTCCGTCACGGCGGAAGTGCGCCGCCGCACACGGGCCGCGGTGCGAGTCGAGACGCTGGCAAACAGCTACGATGAGACCCGCTTCAATCCCGAGCTGCGCGAGGCGCGCAGGCCGCAGTTTCGCAAGCAACTCGGCATCCATGCCGGTGACGTTGTTTTCGTTTTCGCCAGCTTCGGGCACTACAAGCGCAAGGGATTCTGGCTTGCGCTCGCGGCGCTCTCGAAAGTGCGCGCCGTGGGGCCAAATGCGAATGTGCGATTCCTGATCGTCGGCGGCACGCCGGCGACGGTCGAGGCACTGCAGTCGCAGATCGGTCATATCGCTCCCGATTGGAAGGAGTGGATGATTTTCACCGGCAGCCAGACCGCAGTGGAGGACTACTTCGCCGCGAGCGACGCGCTCATCTTTCCGTCGTACTTCGAGACCTATGCGCTCGTCGCATTGGAGGCTGCGGCCATGGGGCTTCCGGTCCTGCTGACTCCCTTTCACGGTTCGGAGATGACCTTGCGCGATGGTGAAAATGGCGTGCTGCTGTCTTACGACCCGGAAGTGATGAGCCGGCAGATCGGGGAATACATCCGGCAGGGCCTGCCGAATTCCAATCCCGGCCCCGGCCGCGGACTCACGCGCGCGCAGTATGCCGAGGCATTGCTCGTAGTGTATGAAAGCCTTGCCGCCGGGCCAACTCCCTAGCCGGGTAGTTTGGTGGTACCTCGCGCTACCATCCGCTGCCCCCGTGTCAGCACAGGACGTCGCCGACTTTCACTTCTTGCCGCGCTCTCAGTCTCGCTGTCCGGCTGCACGCAGCAGACGGTGAGTGCGAATCCCAGGAAGAGCCACATGAAGAGATTGATGGGAAACACATGATAGCTCGGCCCGCCGACGTGACTCAGAACGATGAGCGTGAACATGGAGACCAAGGTGGAGCCGAGGGCCTTGCGGTCGCGGTCTTTGGTCCGCCACACGACTTGGTGCACGCGATACATGACAAATGTCAGCAGCGACACAGTCACGAGCAAGCCAATCACGCCGAAGCGGAATAAAATCGTGCTCAGGGCGTCGTGGTTGAATCCTTCCTCGCCGGATTTGATATCAAGGGAGGCATAGGCACCACCACCGTGGCCAAACAGCGTGTACATCCCAGAATTCAAAAGCACACCTTTGTATCCGAAAAGGCGGTCCGAGATTGTCCCGAGACGGAAGGCCACCTGCTGCCATTCCTTGTCGCCCGGCAGGAATTTCTGGAAGTGCTCGAGATTGTCCGCGAGCTGCTGGGAAAATATAAGAAGCATTGCGAAAGCGGTCACCGCGACGGTGTAAAAGATCATCGTGCCCCTTCTGGTCCGGAACCAGCGGGCCATGAAAAGGTTTGCAGCGGTGAGCACGGTCGCGCCGCGGACAAAGGAGAACAGAATGCCGCCAATGTAGATGATCGGGAGCCAGCGCGGCGTGCGATTATTCGCCGCCTTCGAGAAGCCGAGGTGAACGGAGCAAACAACCATGAACCACATGAGCACAGCGTATGCGTGCGGCGAATTGAGCGTTGAGAAAGGCCGCGGGTGGAGGTCGTAAAGATTGGTGGAGGTGACCGTGAGGCCCGAGCGGAGGTAGTCTATTTCAAACTGATTGTAGCCAAACCAGAACTGGAAAACGCCATACATGGCGACAGGGAGATACACGTAAGTCGTGAAGCGAAGGAAATCCCGGATTTCCTCCACGCTGTCACGGCGGTAAAGAATGTACACAACGGGCACGAGGAGCGCATAAGCACCTTGATTTGCCACATTGCCGAGGAAGTCGCCAATCCACGTCGAGTCTTTGAACGCGATGGCGGACGCAGCTCCGACCACGGCCATCGCACCGAAGACAAGGCTGCGTTCATCAGGAGCCAGCATCTTCTTGCTAAAGATGGGGTGAAGCACGCAGGTGCCGATAAATATGCCCATGAGAATCATGGGCGCGACGGCCAGCACGCCCGTCACATCGGACATGGATGAGACTCCAAAGCAGATCAGCAGCCGTTTGATCAAATCGAGGTACGCGCTCGTGACCACTAGGAGTCCCAGCCCTATCCTCGGGCGGAGCGAGGCGATGAACATCGCGGCGATGCCCAGCAGGAGCATGAGCGATTTGACCGGGTTACCACCGTAGCCCACGGCAAAGAGGCCGACGACGACTGCGCCTGCCAGTCCCAGCAGCGTGGCCACAAATATGTGCAGGCGATCCCCGCGCAGGTATTGGCGAACGTCGTCTTGATTCATCGGGTGGTCGGTAAGGGGAAGACTGGATAAAAGTCACACACTCGCCATACCCTGTCGAAGAAATCCTCGGTGCGCGCGAACCCGGCTTGCGAGGCTATTTTTTGATCGCGAGGATCGCGCCGTGGGAGCATGTGCGGTAGGGATTGATCCCCGCGCCCTTGGTGTTCAGCATATGCATCTCCGAGCATTGCGAGGACAGCCAGCGGTAGTCGTTGTAAATCGAGTATGAGTAGTGGATGCCATCGCCCTCGGAATACTTGTAGCCTTTGCCTTTCGTCGCGAGAAATTGGAACGCCTTCCAAAGTCCGAGGGCGTCGAGCGTCTGCGAAATGGTCCGCTGCAGCACGCCGCCGCAGCCGAAGTTGTTCAGGTCCGAGATGAACACGGCCTTTCGCGCGACGCGCAGCATTTCCGCAAGCGCGAGCCTTGGTTCGCGGATGTGGTGCAGGATGCCGAAGGCGCACACGCAGTCGAACGCCCCGTCTTCAAAGGTGAGCTTCGTCGCGTCGCCATCCACCAGCAGCGATTCCGGGATGCCCTTTGCCACGCCGACGGCGCGGAGTTCGGCCACGGGCTCCACGCCGAGGACACGCGCGTCGGGCCGGAGACGGAGCAATTCGGCCACCCCGCGCCCCGTGCCGCAGCCGACATCGAGGAATGAATCGAACCGATAGTGAAAGGACATTCCGATGAGTGCGCCCAATGCGATCGAGTGCTCGGGATCCTCCGAGTTGCTGACGTGTGCGCTGTCATACTCCGCGGCGGTCTTCGCGTAATATTCCCGCTGGAGCCGTACTTCATCCATTTGATGCAGGGAGTTTCATGGCCGGGGTGGTGGAGTGGTGCGTATGGCTGAGGAAGCGTGGACGGGCAACACCATTGTCTTACTTTCCCACTGCGGAAAATTCGCCGTGGGCTACTACGAGTTCTTCAAGGTATTCCCCGCAGACCCGCTCCGGCACGTAGCGGGCGAGGTGTGTCGTCGCATTTCGTGTGAAAGATTCGAGCCGTCCGCCAAGCCGCAGCACCTCGATAATCCGTTCAGCGAGCTTGCGGTAGTCGCCATTCGGATACGTCAGCCCGCAAGGGCCGATGGTGGTGGCGAGGCCACCGCCTTCGCTTCCGATCACGACGCATCCACACGCGATCGCCTCGAGCGCCACGATCCCGATCGGTTCGTTCCACTTCGAGGGCACCACCATCACCTCGTGGGAATTCATCAGGTCGGCGACAGCCTTGCCGCGCTTGGGGCCGATGAAGCGCACTTTTTCCGCGAGGCCCAGCTCGCGCGAAAGCGCCGTGAGTGTGTCCAGCTCCCCGCCTTCCCCGGCGATCGCGGCACCGATGTCGAAGCCCGCCGCGCGCACCACGGCCAGCGCGCGGAGGAAGTCATCCACGCCCTTGTCCGTGACGAGGCGGCCCATGAAAAGCAGATCGCGGGAGCGGTGCGGGCGGTGCTCATTCCGGAATGCCTGAGAGTCGAAGGGATTCGGGATGATGCGCGCGGGGACACGGTTTGCGGCGGCGATGGCGGGACATGCGGCGATGTTGCGCGCGGCGCGGCGCAGCACTTGCGCAAAGAAGAGGTTCGTCACCACGGAACGGAGTGTCCACGTCCCTGTGCTGCGTCCGGCCTTCAGGTCCATCCAGCTCGTCATCGAGATCACGCAGGGGCGGTGGATGAAAAACAGCGGCAGCGAGTAGCGGATGGTGACGTGGTTTTGAAACACCACATCGCACCACCGGTAATGTTCCAGCGTGGCGCGGAATTTTTCACGGCGGAAAATCGGGAACTCATGTTCCCCTTCAAAGGTGTCGGCGGTCCCGGTGAGCAGCCGCACCTCATGGCCGCGGCGGATGAATTCGCGGGCCGAGAGCTGCGCGATCGGATTTAGGCCGGCGATCACCGGGTAGTAATACTGCGAGGTGATGAGGATCTTCATCTGCGGCGGAGATCCTCGTTGATGATGGCGATGACGTCGCCCTTTTGCCACTGGCTGAAACGCATCCCGCGAATCGCCGAGTAAAATGCCGCCGCGCAGCCGGGGCGAACGCGGTCATGCAGTTCGACCATGAGCACGCGCACTTTCGGGAGCCACTCGGCGGCGTTTGCCGTGAAGACCTCGAGTTCGCCACCTTCGATGTCGATCTTGAGGACATCAATGATCCCGATGTCCATCATCTGCATGAGGTCGGGAACGCCGTAGCCTTCGATGGCTCCCTCGCCCGGCGCATCGGCGAGCCTGAGTGAAATCATGCACTTCGGCGCATCGGGATTGGCGATGGTGAGCGTCCTCCTGCCGCTCCACAGGCCACCACGCACGGTGCTCACTTGCGCGATTCCCGCGGTGTTTTGCGTGAGGGTCTCGAAGGTCGAGGGGTCGGGCTCCACTGCGATGATTTTCGCCGCAGGATGCCGCAGATGGAAGAAGAGCGTCGCGTAGCCTGCGTTCGCACCGGCATCAATAATCGTGGCCGGCTCGAAGCCAAGATCGAAGCCGTAGTCGCGCTCGACGAATACCTGCTCGAACATCACGAGATCCGAGTCATTCGCGCGGGCGCGGATTTTTCCCGCGAGGCCCGGCATGGTGAGCAGCCGGTCGCCGCGGGAGGATGCGATGGTCGCGAGATTCCGCAGCGTCGCACGCCAGCCGAGCGCCTGCGACCACCTCAGGACTCTCATTGCACGGGCGGTGATCATTTTTGCAGGGCCGGCACGCCTCAGGGCTTCCGGGCGATGCAGATCGTGTCGAACGCGGCCTCCGTGGGCAGCTTTAATTTCCAGTGCAGGAGGTTCAGGATGCCGGAAAATTTCTGCCAGAGCTGTTTCGATCCGCCGAGTTTGCGCAGGCGCGGGACGCCGAACGTCTCCCATTCGCAGGTGACTACATTCAGCCCGGCGTCCTCGCAGAGCGCCTTCATTCCCTCGGGATAGATGCGCCAGCAGTCCACGGGGTCCTCGTGATATTCCCAGCTCACGGGCGCGATGGTGATGACGTGCCCGCCGGGCTTCGTCACGCGCGCGACCTCGGGGAACCAACGCCAAATTTTCCGCACATGCTCGATCACGCTCGACGAGAAAACCACATCGTAAGTCCCATCGGGGACGGGGAAGGAATACTCGCCCGCGGCTTTGTAGGTCAGCGGGATGTCATTGCGAAAGGAGAGATCCAGCGTGTCCCATGGGATCGAGCTGTCGTTGAGGATTTCCTGGAATGTGGACGGTGCCTTGTTCGGTCCGATCTCCAGCACGCGCATGCCAGGCTTGAAATGTGGCAGGGCGTATTTTTTGAAAAGGTTTGTCGGATTTTGATGCATGCGGTGGATTGCGATGAGGGTGGCCGTTTCAGTGCCCCGCGTTTTACTTCCGCCGCAGCCATCCCATCGGGTGATGCGTCACGAGGAATCGCTCGCAGCGTTCCTGATCGAGCACGAATTCCGGGTGCGACGGCAGGAATTTCCGGATCGCCGGAAGCGGCCCGGGCCGGCCTGCTCCCTTGTAGCTGCCGACGACGTCAATCACGCCATCCTGCACCATGAGGTAGGAGCCGGGGGTGACAAATCCGCAGTAGGCCTCCAGTTCCTTCCAGACATGTCCTTCGCTGTGGTCGCTGTCGAGGATGACCATCACCGGCCCCTCGGCGCGGCGCACCCTCTCACGCACCGTGGCGAGGACCTCATCGGAGACGGAGCTGCCGAGGAGAAACTGCACGCGCGGCAACTGAAGATCGTGCAGCTTTTCCACATCAATGGACACAATCTCTCCGTGACCCATGAGGTCGAAAAGATGGGAATAATAGCGCGCCGATCCGCCGCGATTTGTGCCGCACTCGATCAGGAGCGCGGGCTTCACTTCCGCGAGAGTCTCCTGAATGGTCCAGAGGTCGAGAGTGTTCTGCCAGATCGGGTAGCCGAGCCAGGTCGTCCTCGCGAAGTTCCCGGTCTTTCGGATCAGTTGCTCCATGAAGAGCCGGTTCACAATCGGCTCGATGAGCCGCGTGTACACTTTCCCAAAACCGCATCTGAGCATGAGTTGCCTGATCATTTTCTAGCCTGACTTATCGCCAGGGTTTCTCGCCGAAGGGAAGGCGAATCTCAGCGGGTTGCGATCCGCGCCCGACATGATCCGGAAAAGCGCGATCAGCAGCGTGGCTTCCGCGCACAGGACGGCGATTCCCATCCCCGTGAGGGAAAACAGCGGGACGATGATGCAGGTGGAGACGACCAAAACGATCGCGGCGGCGAGCACGGCCATGTTCAGCGCGAAATCCAGCCGGAGCACGATGAGCCAGTTCAGATTGATCGAATAGCTCAGCCAGCTCACGACGGGCAGGAAGGCGATGAGCCGGACGACGGACGCGGATTCGCGAAACTCCGGCCCGAGCAGAGTCGCGACCAGAAAATCGCTCGCAAACCAGAGGATCGCCGCGAGTGCGAGGGAGAGGACAAAAAGAACCGCCGTCCCCTGCAAGAACAGCCGCGCCCCCGCCGCGCGATCCTGGCCGATGCGGTAGTTTATTTTCGTATGCAGCGCCGTGCTGAATGGCCCCACGAGCGCGCAAGCCGTGCGGACGATCTTTTCCGCACCCGCATAGATGCCGACGACTGACAGCGGCGCAAAGAGGCCGAAGAAAAACGCATTCGTCTGGTTCACGATCGTGCCCGAGAGCGTGAAGAGAAACATCCCCGCGCTGTCGCCGAACACCGCCGAGGGCTTCCGCTCGAAGCCCGCGCGGATCGGGATCCACCGTCGCAATACCGCGTAGCCGAGGCCGAGTGAAAGCAGCGCGCCCGACGCCTGCAGCAGCAGGACGCGATGTGCGTGGGCAGGTGATTTTACGATGAGAAAAATCGGCAGCGTCGCGAGCAGTCGCGCCACGAGATCGAGTACGCTGGCCCAGCGCATCCTGTCGAGACCCTGCAAGATCCAGCCCACGCCGAAGGCATTCAGCACCGTCGCCGCGAAGCCGAGCACGGCGAGCGGGATGTCCGTCCGCAGTTTCGGAATCAGCACGACTCCGCCGATCGCAAGAAGGACCACCGGCGCGAGCAGCAGCAGCCGTGCGGCGAGGATCTCCGCGCAGATCGAGCCGACCCTCTCCCTCTCATCGCGGAATTTCGCCACGAGCCGCGTGCCGTGATACCCGAAGCCCCACATGAGCGGCACTCCGGCCAGCGCGCAGAATCCCTGCACAAAGATGAGCTGGCTCCACGCTTCCCTGCCGAGCACGCGGGTGAGGTACGGGATCGTTAGCACAGGCAGCACGAAGCCGGCGAAAAACGCGACGTAGAGAAAGACAAGATCCCCAGTGATCTTGCGCTTGAGCAGGGAGCGGATCATGGCGTGGCGCGGGCCGCTGTGGGAAAAATTTGCAGCCGCGTGTGGTGTCTGGGTCTAGGATAACTCAAGCTCGCACCTCTATGGCGAGACCGCATCCGCGTCGAGTCCGATGCGTCAGCGCACCGCGACGATCACCCCGGTGCCGCGTGCGAACGGCTGACCTGCGGGATACGTCGCCTTTGGGTTAAAATGCTCTATCGCGAGATTTTTCCCGGCGATCTTCAGTCGCTCGATCGCGCCGTTGTTCCAGTCGAGCAGGAAGTCGTTTCCTTTCAGCGTGAGCTTCGCCCTCGCCGGCGAGGGCTGCGGCTTTCCGCCCGCCTCGACAAACGCAACCGTGCCGTCCGCGGAAATCGCGTACCGCCGCTTGTCGCCATTCGTGAATTCGATGGCCCAAAGCCCGGCGAATCTCACGACTCCCGCCGGCTCCGGATTCATGGCGCTCACGCGATCAATTTCATCCTGCACCGCCGCCGCCGCCCGCGCGTCGCCGCGGCTGCCGAGCGCGCGCTTCATGCTTTCCAGACGCGAGAGATAGCGATCGCGGATCGGCCGCGTGGAAAACCCCATCTCTTTTTCAAAGGTGTCTTTCGCCCGCGCGAGTTCGTCAATGGAGTCGTCTGCGGGAGCCGAGAAAGCTCCGAAGCCGAGGACCAGACAGGGCAGTGTGCGGCAGAAAAATGTTCGGGAGATCATCGC
>JAYVRQ010000345.1:0-5387 GCA_043776145.1 Chthoniobacteraceae bacterium | reverse complement strand
TGCTTCGTTGTAGGCGGGCACGACGATCGAGAGAAATGGCGGCTCGGACATGCAGGGAAGACAGTGGTTACAGACCGCGCGGGGCGTGGTCAAAGCATTGGATCGACGCGGCGATCGTGCTGCTCGCGTTCGCGCTGCGCGCGGCGTGGATCGGGATCAAGCCGCCGCATTTCGACGAGGGTGTGAACGGCTGGTTCGCGGATCAGATCACGCGCACGGGCTTCTTTCATTACGATCCGGGAAATTTTCACGGGCCGCTGCATTTCTACGCGGTGTTCGTTTCGCTCACGCTTTTCGGGCGCGAAGTGTGGGCGCTGCGGCTGCCAGTGGTGATCGTCAGCACGCTTTGCGTCGTAGCTGTGCTCGCCTTTCGCCGCTACCTGCCGGAGCGCGCGTGCCGCCTCGCCGCGCTGGCGATGGCGGTCTCGCCGGGCTGCGTTTTTTACGGGCGCTATTCGATCCACGAATCGTGGCTGCTGCTCTTCCTGCTCATGGCCGTGTGGGGAATCGCGGGGCTGTGGCGCGAAGGCGGGCTCGAGGCGCTTTGGGCCGCCGCGCTGGGATTGACCGGGATGATTTTGACGAAGGAAACCTACGCGCTGCATTGCGTCGCGCTCGTCCTCGCCGTGCCGGCGCTGTGGTTTTTGGAAAAGTTTTCCGCGTCCGCGCCGTTCGCGTTCGGCGAAAGCCGATGGATAATGCGCGATCTGGATCGCGTGCTGGTCGTCTCGGTCGCGCTGATTTTTTTCTTCTACACCGGCGGGCTGCTCGACTGGTCCTCGCTGTCGGGCCTTGTGCTGACTTTCGCGAAATGGATGCACACCGGCACCGGCGGCGAGAGCGGCCACGAGAAGGGCTGGCACTATTTCCTCGAACTTATCGCCCGCTACGAATGGCCCGCGCTGCTCGGGCTCGCGGCGGTGTGCGGGCTCGCGATCAAGGGCGCAAGCCGCTTCGCGCGCTATCTGGCGATTTACGGATGCGGCGCGCTCGCGGCTTACAGCATGATTCCCTATAAGACGCCCTGGTGCGTCATCGTGATCGTGTGGCCGTTTTATTTCGTCTTCGGAATGGCGGTGCATCGGCTGCTCGACTGGCTGGATCGCTGGACGGTCGGCGCGCTCGCGGCGCTGGTGTTCGCGTATTCGTTCATCGAGTCGCGCGCGCTGAACTTCCGCAACTTCACCGACGAGGATGAGCCCTACGTCTATGTGCAAACGCTGCCGGACATTCACAAACTGCTCGATCCGCTGCGCGCGCTGACCGCCCGCGATCCGTTGAATTACCAAATCCCCGGCCAGGTGATGACGGTCGATCATCACCCGCTCGTGTGGCTGCTCGGCGATTTTCCAAACGTCCACCTGGTCGCGCCCGAAGACGAGCCGATGGAATGGGACGCCGCGTTCCTGCTCGTCGATGAAAGCGTCACGGAACGCGCCGAGGCCGGGTTCACGCAAAGTTATTTCAAGGAGACATTCCGCCTGCGCGGAAACGCCGACGAGTCGGAAGTCTTGTATCTGAACACGGCTCAGTTCGCGTTCTACTTTCCCGGACGGGAACCGGAATTTGTGCCGACGTTGAAATGAAATACGTCGCCGCCATTCTCTACGCCGTCAGCGCATCCGTGCTGCTCGGCATCGCGCTCGGCTTCGCAGCGGAGGGCTTGAATCCACGCCTTGCTGCGTGCGCGCTCGCAGTTGGCGCAGTCGTCGGCATCTCTTCGCTTCTCGGAAAAAACACGATCCCGGCCCGGCGGCGCGCGCTCAGCGGCATGGAATGGACGGCCATCGTCCTCTTCGCGCTGTTTTCACTGCGGGCGTTTCTGTGGCTCGTGTTTGTCGATGGCGATGCGATCAAGGTGCTCTCGCCAAATAATCTCGGCGACCTCTCGCTGCACCTGACCTACATCCGTTTTCTCACGAAGGGCGCGGCGTTCTGGCCGGACAACCCGATCTTCGCGGGCGGAAAGCTCACGTATCCCGTCGGCATCGACCTCTTCAACAGCCTGCTCTCGCTCACCGGCGTCGATGATTTGCGCGGTCTGATTTGGGTCGGGCTCGGCGGCTGCGTTTGCACGGGCATCGCGCTTTGGCGCTGGGGCGGCGCGTTCACGATGGCGGGGTTTCTCTGCAATGGCGGCGTCGCGGGATTTGCGATCTTGCGCACGCTGGAGTTCGAGGATTTCCAAAGCACGCTCGCGTGGAAAAGCCTGCCGCTCGCGCTCTTCGCCACGCAGCGCGGGCTGCTCTTCGCGCTGCCCGCCGGGCTGCTGCTGCTGTGCAGTTGGCGGGCGCGCTTTTTTTCCAGCGATGAAACGGCGTGGCGGCTCCCGCGCTGGGGCGAGGTGTTGCTCTACGCGAGCCTTCCCGTGTTCCATTTCCACACGTTCCTCTTCCTCTCGATCGTCCTCGCGATGTGGTACGCCTTCCTTCCCGACACAAGACAATCCCTTGAGTCGCTGGTCGGCGCGGCCTTCGTTCCAGCGACGATTCTCGTGCTGCTCGTCACCGATTTTTTCCGCGGCCCGTCCATGCTCGGACTGCATCCCGGCTGGATGCAGGGCGAGGAAAACTTCTTCCGATTCTGGTTCACGAACTTCGGATTCCTCCCCGTTTTCATCGTCGCGCTCGCGTGGAAAATTCCGCGCCGCTGGCCTGGAACGCTGGTATTCACAGGGCTTGGCGTTTTCCTGCTTTGCTGCTTCGTAAAATTCGCGCCGTGGGAATGGGACAACACGAAGCTGATGCTGTGGTCGTATCTCGTGGTGCTGCCGTTTCTGTGGTCGGAAATGATTGGCCGCTGGCCGTGGATGCTGCGGGCTCCGGCGTGTGTGCTGCTTTTTTTCTCCGGCCTCGTGTCGCTGATCGGCGGGCTCGACTCGAAGCAAACCGGATTTGAAATCGCGCAACGCTCGCGGCTCGATGGCGTCGCAGGCGCGGTGCGCGGCATTCCCATCAGCGAGCGGTTTGTCGGCTGGCCGACTTACAATCATCCGCTGCTGCTGCTCGGGCGGAAGATGGCGCTCGGCTACACCGGCCATGCGTGGAGCCACGGGCTCGATTGGGAGCCGACGGCGGAGAAGGTGCGCGACATCCTCGGCGGCGAATCTGAGTGGCGGGAATTCTGCGGGGAATTGGGCGTGCGCTATTTGATATGGGGAAGCGACGAAGCGGAAAACATCCCGGACTCGGCAAAGCCGTGGCGCGCAAGTGCGCGGCTCATCGCGCATGGAAGCTGGGGCGAACTTTACGACCTCAGCGCACCGCCAGCCGCGCCAGCACCCGTTCCGCAGGTCGCGCCGTAACGAACCGCGTGCGCACTCCCGCCGCCGCGATTTTCATCCCGACCGAAAGCGTGCGCTGCCACGAAACGCGCCCAACCTTCTGCTCCCCCGCGAGGCGCTCGCGCTCGCGCACGGGGATTTCGACGATGTTCGCGCCGAGTTGCACGGCGCGGATTTGCGCCTCGATCGTCCAGCCGTACGTCCACTCGCGCAGATTCATCGCGTGAAAAAGATCGCGCTCAATGAGGCGCAGCGGGCCGAGGTCGGTGAAGAATCGCCCGGTGAGCATTCCGACCAGAAAGCCGAACGCGCGATTCGCGAGGACATAGTGCGCGTTCATCGCGGTCCAGTTCGCGCGCTCCGTCGTGCGGCTGCCGAGCACCATGTCCGCGCCGCGTTCGTGCGCGGCGATGAGCGCCGGGATGTCGCGCGGATCGTTCGCGCCGTCGGCTGCGCAGAAAATGTAAGCGTCCACGGCAAGGCCGCGCCGGGCGAGTTCATCGACCGCCGCCTGGCAACCGTGACCGTATCCGCGCGCTGCGGTCTCGCCGACGAGCGCGCCGTTTTCCCGCGCGAGATCCGCTGTCCGATCGCGCGAATCGTTCACTCCCACGGCAAACGTGAACCGCGCGGGATCGAGCACCGCGCGCATCTCCGCGAGCACGGCGGCGATGCAGGCTTCTTCATCGCACGCGGGCAAGATGACGGCGTAACGCTTCGTGTTGGGTTCGGTCATGTGCGGTTCCATGCTCGCCTTGGGACGCACCGGTGCAAAAGATATTCCTGCCGCGCAGAAGCGAGCAGGCTTAGCGCCATGCTCGCTCTACGACTTTCACCCTTGTTCCCAAACTGCCGGGAATGAACGTAGTCTTTACCGCCGACGCCGCAGCAGCGCGAGGCCGCCAAAGGCGAGCAGGGCGAAGGTGCCGGGCTCGGGGATGTTGGCGATCAGCACATTGTCCGCGCCGCTGATAAAGGAACTGCCGAAGTTGACGTAATCCTCCGAATAACCGCCGCCACCCTTGACGTAGCTGTAGATGAGCGAGCCATTGGAATAGACCGCGATGTCCGTCTCCCCCACGCCGTCGAACGGATTCAAGTCAGTCGGATCGGTGATGAGCAACTCGATGTGATTCAGCGCGTTCGTCGCACCGGCACCCCAAGTCTCGGCTCCCGAGACGACCGAGTTGCCGTCGAACGCCTGGATGCCACCGTTGCCGCGGAACAGAATTCCGAAATGCGGAACGTTATCGTTGATGAAGAGATTTTTGTCGGCGTTGGACATCCCGAGGTTGATAGATTCCCAGTTGGTCGTATCGCCGTTCCCGACGCTATTCGGCGCAAAGTCGAAGCTGATGGACAGCCCGCCGGCGGAGTCCGCGCCGTTGAAGTTGTGATTGAGCGCCGTGCGACTGCTGAAGGCGGAGAGCAGATAGTTACCGCTGTCGATCCCTCCGGTCGGATTGCCGACCTGCGTATTGCCGGAAGGGGTCCAGCTGATCGGCCCGCCGCCCGCGACGAGCGATCCGCCCTGCCGCGCGGCGAGGTTGAAGTTCACGTCGCCTGTGTTCGGGTTCGACGGCGCGAAGAAATTGTCCGTCAGCAGCGCCTTGTAGCCGACGAGTTCATTCGAGAACGCATACTGGTGATAGCTCGCGTTGGGTTGATTCGGAGTGAACGAGTAAGTGAGCGAGTTGCCGGTGGCGATGAAGTTGTATTTCAACAAACTGCCGCTGGTGGCATCGGCATCGAACACGATCGCGCCGCCATCGCTGGTGGTGATATTTTGTGCGCGCGGAGCCGGGCCGCTCCAGTTGGCATTGTAAAAAGTGGTCGTGTATTGCTGCCCGATGCGGAGGTTGTTCAGCGTCAGCGTTTCGGTGCCGCCCGCGCCCTGGTAGTTGAAATTCTCGAACAAACCTCCGGTGGCTCCCGTAACTAACGCACCCGGAGGATTATTCAGCGGCCAATTGGTGAAGGTATTGGTGATCCCGGTTGTGGAATAATTGTTCGTTCCCGCCCCTGCTCCGTCGCCGGTAAAGACCGCGCCGCTCACCGTGCGGTTCGCGCCGTCGCCCATGTCGATGGCGAGCGTGTAGGCTTT